>JACWAC010000005.1 GCA_014874235.1 Thermoplasmatales archaeon | reverse complement strand
TCCCACCCCAACCCACAGAGTGTTTTGATCATAGGCGGGGGAGACGGTGGTGTTGCAAGGGAGGTCCTAAGATATCCGGTCAAATCAGTGGATCTGGTTGAGATAGATGAAGACGTTATAACAGCTTCAAAGGCCTATCTGCCAGAGATAGCCTCCTCTTTTTCCGATAAGAGATTGAAGGTTCACAACATGGATGCCTTCGAATTTGTGGATAGTGACCGGAGCTATGATGTCATCCTCGTGGATTCTACGGACCCAATTGGATTTGCTGCATCACTGTTCTCAGACGTATTCTACTTGAAAGCACGAAAGCTGCTGAAGGAGAATGGTATCATCTCCACCCAGTGCGGATCTCCATTCATGAATCCCGATTTCATAAGGAAAGCATACAGGGGACTCAAGACCCACTTCAATAACGTAAATCCTTACCTATCCTTCGTCCCAACTTACCCTTCTGGTATGTGGTCTTATGTTATGGCATCCAATGGAAACATAGAGAAAAGGAGACACTTTAAGGGGAGATATATGAACGATGACATATATAAATCCTGTTTCGCCCTACCGGAATTCGTGAAGGAAATTCTCATGAGTTAGTCAGTTACTGTGAGCCCATAGCAATCGAGAAAGACCCTATTTCACTCTGAGTTGGTCCTTCTTGTCTTCGTATCGTTTCCTGAACGAAGGTCCTAGTCTCTTTGAGATCAACTCCAGGTCCTTTGTGTACTTCATAAAGGCTGCCTTGCTGTCAGTGAATATGAGTTCCTCAAATTTTCTTCGCTGGAAAACAGTCGTAACGAGCATATAGGTGAAATAGAGCACACCCGCTAGCGCAAGAACAAAAATGTAGTACGACCAGTCTCCTATCGCCGTCAGAAATGCCTGAAAGTTGACAGGAAGTATCGTAAGATTGAAGAAATCGATTGCCACTATTACAAACAGGAAAAGCGATATGGCCAACATAAAGAGGGAAATGGGTATCTTGTACTCCTTGTACTTGCCTCGTTCCATCCTTCTGAAATTTTAAAGGTCTATATTGTCTTTTTCTTGAGATAGTCCACGAATGCAAGTACTGCCTTCGACCTGTGGGATACCGCATTTTTTTCTTCCAGAGTCATCTCTGCATAGGTCATGGTATATCCTTCGGGAATGAATATCGGGTCAAAACCAAAGCCATTCTTTCCCTTTAACTCGGCTGCAATCGTTCCTTTGGTAGACCCAGCTATAAGGTTTACGTTTCCATCATAATAGGCGATACAGGTCCTAAATTCTGCACTCCTATTCGGCTTCCCTTCCATCAGTCTCAGAATCCCACCGTTACCAAGTGTCCTGTTCACGTATGAGGAATAGACGCCAGGAAACCCGCCGAGTTCCTCTATAAAGAGTCCAGAGTCGTCAATGAAGAAGTCAGATTCCATCACTCCTTTCAGGTAGTCGGCAGATTTGGTCGCAACCTCCTCTATCGTGTCAAGCTGCTCTTCGGGATAGCTCATCAACTTGAATTCTAATTCTATCCCAGCTTCGTTCAATTTCTGTTTGTACTCTGCGTACTTGCCCCTGTTTGATGTTATCAGAATCAGATATACCTCCTCCTTCTCTCTATCTCTCCGACTTTGTTCAGTACTTCGTCGTATCTGGCGCACATCTCGTATCCCTTCAGGAACCTCCCGAAAGAGGCTCCCCTCCCTAGAGCATCAAGAGACTCCTTCATTAGATGCACGTCGACGCCGAGGTCCTCCAGTTCGGCGTCCATTTCCCCCATGGAGGGATCTATGAGGAATATATCTTCTCCAACTATGACGTTTCCAGCATTCAGGTCGCCGTGACTGATCCCGTTGTCATGCATCAGAGCGACCTTTTTTCCAACTTTCTCAATGTATGCATCAAACTCTGTATTGGTCACAAGCTGGCTGAGAACCGTGCCATCTACCTTGCTGAGGATCATGGACGAGTCGTTTAGATCGGAGTAGAGAACGTTTGGAGTCTTTATCCCTACCGATTTCAGGGAGTGCAGAATCCTTGTTTCACGCTTGATTCGAGAGTTGTTTATGTTAGCGTTTATCTTTTGATTCCTGTATTCTCCTCCTCGTCTTCTCTTTATTACACATTCCATTCCTTCGAACTTCGAATTCTCGATGACACTTTCCCCTCCAACCATCGCCCTCGTTTGTAGTTTTCTCCTGCCAATCCAACTGCTCTTCCTTGAATCAACTCTGTCTGTTTGCTTAAATCTCACCCTCTCCGATGCCTTCAGATCGCTCATATAGCCAGCCAGTGCGATCATAGCTCCATTATCGGAAAGATACTCATTCCTGGGAAAGTAGAAACGGTATCCTCTCATTCTCGCCATTCCAGTAAGTATCTCCCTCAATCTCCTGTTCCTCGCTACCCCTCCCGTAATGCTGAATTCGGTCAAACCGAAATGGGCCATCCCTCTCTCCACGATCTCAGCAAGTGCGGTAAACGAATACTCTTGAGCGTTGAAGGCTATGTCCTCTGCTCTTTCGGTTCCGATGCGGTTCTTGAGATAGGTGTAGAGCCCGGAATACGAGACGTCCATTCCCCTGACTGTGTATGGGCAATCTAGCACTTTTTTACCATTCCTGGCCAGCTTCTCAAGAACTGGAGCTCCTGGAAATGGAATGCCTAGGCTTCTTGCCACTTTGTCGAGGAAATTACCCACGCCTATGTCCAGGGTCTCTCCAAGGACAGAGTATCTGTAATCCCCTATCGTGATTAGCTGAGTGTTTCCGCCAGAGATATAAAGGAAGAGAGGGTTTTCGAAACCGGAAAACTTTCTGGATATTTCAAGGTGTCCAACTCCGTGGTTGACCGGAACCAGGATCTTGGAATATCTGATCGAAAGATATCTGGCTAATTCGACTCCTGTTTTCAGGGCAGGTCCTAGTCCGGGACCAATGCTCACCGCTATTTTGTCGATGTCATCCATTACGATGCCCTGTTCCTCCAGAAGATCACCAAGCAACTGAGGAAGCATTGTGCGGTGGTGTTCCGCTGCATCCCTCGGATTTATCCCTCCCATCGGAGGGCGGTAGGAATCCGATTTTACGCCTGCAATCGTGCCATCCACAACCAGTCCAACGGATGCCGTGTGCGCAGTGCTTTCTATCCCTATTACTGATTTTGACATGCTTCGCGGTAGATTTTGTTCTGGAATAAAATAATTCTATGGGTGATGAGACTCATCGGAAGCAAGTCATTTGACCTATGAAATCGAAGCCGGTTACTTTTGTGAAATTCTAACTACGTTGCTTCCCCTCAGAATCACGGTTCCGAGCTTTCTCTTGTTTGTCTCGGTTATCTCTTCCGTGTTGGATATCACGATGTTCATGTAGTCGTCGTAGCTCTCCAGAATCCCCTCCAGTACTGTGTTGTCCTTCAGCAAGAGGGAAATCGGTTTTTGCATCAAGCTTTGCATCACTGCCATCGGTACAGCCATCTATATCACCTAGGTATATTCGTAGTAATCGTCTTCTTCATCATTCTCCATTACTACCTGGAGAAGTCCCCTTAAAATGACCTTCATATTCTCAACTTCCTTTCTTAGATGCTTGACCTCCACGTCAAGATTCTCTACGTTAATTCTCGCATTGCCGTTTTCCGTTTTCATTTTTTAACCACACCCTCGGAGATTTCTCCATATTTTCTCGAGACCTTTCGGACCTCGTTCTTCTGACAGTAAGTACAGTAAAGGCCGCTATTAATTCTTTGCAGAGGTTTCCTGCATCTCGAGCAGTACGCGAAGATTACTCCTTCGTCTGGAGGTTCAAGGGTAAGATCTATTTTACCTCTTGTTGAGACAACTTTCCCTCTGACAACATCCCTCGCCTTGACGACCTTCGAACACTGATCAAGGTAGTGTCCCATTATCCTGCTGGCGTGAACGAGCGCCCTTACCCTTATCTCGTAAACTCGTCCCATTTTTATCAGGTATTCCCCAGCAACAACAACGAGAGGCTCGTTTATCTCTGTGACCACGCCGATTATTTCGTCTCCCGGTTGTACGAGAACTTCCTCTTTCTTCCCTTTCACCCTTACCCTATAGTCCGGTCCAACCTCGACGTTCCCGACGTTCGAAGAATAGACTCTGCCATTGTCCTCGTACGTCCCCGTGCTCGCTATGAACTCCTCTTCCGTGCCTATGTATTCACCTGGCAATACTAACCTACCTACCATACTTTCACCTTTGCGATTCTGACCATTATATTTTTTATCTCTTTCCTGTGAAAATCATAAGAATGAGCGAGGGGAATCTGGACGTTCTTGTCCCAGGTTATTTCCCCTTTTTTCTCTATGATCCTTTCCAAGAAATCGCCAGCTTTGTAATTAAGCAGAATATAAAAATCTTTAGAGAATTCTAAAGCTTTCTCGATGAACGGAACGTCTGCATTCTTCCTCTGACTACCGAATGGAGGATTCATTATAACAGTATCCACAGGAACATCGAAGGCAGCCACGTCACCCACTTTGAAATCGATCTCTGTTCTGAACATTTCTGAGTTCTTAAGGGCGGTCTCAATCGCTTCCTCGTCCTTGTCCAACGCGTAGACCTTGCTGGCCCCAAGCATTGAGGCACCTATGGCGAAAATTCCATTGCCGCATCCCAGGTCCGCAACGACCTTGTCCTTCACACATCCGTCACTCAGCGCGCGAAAAAGCAACATCGCTGCAATCTCCGGTGGAGTAGGGTACTGCTCTAAACCGGCTTTCGGGTTGATTGGTTTCTTGAGCCTTGAGAGTTCGATCTCTAAGGAAACTTGTTTCATGACTCGTTCATCTGACGAAACTCGATTACTCATTGACTGTATTCTTCCTTCACGGCATCTGTTCTCATCTTAAATCGTTACTGGTAGAGATCAGTCTCAAATAAGCGTATCAGTTGCCATGGCGAAGGTTAGGGGGCCCTCTGCTTGGGGGTAACAGATATAACAGGTTGTGTATTTTCGTTCGTTCTTATTCAAGCACCGTTCTTACCAGGTCTCTTGCATCCCGTTCCGCATTTTCTTTCGACTCGCCCTTCAGTTTCAGTAGGGCAGTTATATACTTCTGCGCTCGTGAAAGTTTCCATGTACTCCTCTCGTGAACTATCTTTACGATGACCTCTGCGATATCGCTATCCACCTCGAGACCGAATTTTTCCTTGATCCTAATTTGCCAGAGTTTCACAAGAAAGCGGGGTACATAGTCACCTTCTCTTCTCAGTTTCTGGTAGATTCCATTACTCATTAGGTTTCTAACGGCTTTTACTTTATAAATCTTATGGAACAATTTTCGAATCTTTTGCTCCCACTAATGCAGAGGATCACTTTATGACTTTCTTGAGTATTATTTTCTCCGCGTGGAGCCTGTTTTCTGCTTCCTGGAATATGACACTGTTCCTTGAATCTGCCACTCCGTTTGTAACCTCAAGTCCCCTATGAGCGGGCAGGCAGTGCATGAAGATGTAGTCCTTCTTTGCAAGAGATACCAGCTTCTCGTTTATCTGGAAAGACTTGAACGCTTTTTCCTTCGCTTCCTTCTCCTTCTCCTCTCCCATAGAGACCCAGACGTCAGTATAAACAACGTCAGCGTTCGTGGCTGCCTCTTTATAGTTGTTGGTCACCTCGATTTCCGATCTGTGTTTCTTTGCAAGCAATTTTGATTCCTTAACGAAACGTTCTGGAGGTTCATAGCCCTCTGGTGTTGCAATCCAGAAATCTGCACCTACTAGTCCAGCTGCTAGCATTAGAGAGTTGGCCGTATTGTTTCCATCACCGATATACGCAATCTTGAGTCCCTTGAATTTCCCCTTCCTCTCCATGATGGTCATGTAGTCGGCGACTATCTGTGTGGGGTGTTCCAGATTGTCCAGGCCGTTTATTACGGATACGGAAGAATTCTCGGCCAATTCGACCACGTTGTCGTGTTCGAATGCCCTGTACAGGATCCCATCAACCATGCCCGAGAGCACCTTGCCCGTATCTGCAATGGTTTCACCCCTACCCATCTGCATGTCCCTGGGCGAGAGGTATATTGCGTGACCACCCAACTGGGTCATGGCCGTTTCAAAACTGACTCTGGTCCTGGTGGATGCTTTCTCGAATATCATGCCGAGCGTCTTTCTGTCCATTGAGGAGTCTCTCTTACCAGACTTGAAATTCTTCTTTAGCAGTATACCTTCTTCTACAAAATCCTCGAAGTCCTTCTTCATGTCCAGTACGGATATGATATCCCTCTTCATTTCAAGACCTCCTTTAGAAGTTCGGGTATCTCGTATGGATACGACGCGACCCTCACGCCCGCTTCCTCCAGAGCTTTCACTTTGGATTCTGCTGTTCCCTTTCCTCTCGAAATTATCGCGCCAGCGTGACCCATTCTCTTTCCCGGTGGAGCACTCCTCCCGGTGATGTAACTGACGACGGGTTTGTTGAATCTGCTCTTTATGTATTCCGCCGCTTCCTCCTCTGCCGTTCCTCCAATCTCTCCGACCATCGCAACCGCCAGAGTCTGTTCGTCCTTCTTGAATTCGTCGAGCGCATCTATATAGTTCATCCCGGTTACAGGATCTCCTCCAAGCCCCACGACAGTGCTTTCTCCGAGTCCGTTGGTTGTTATCTGGTTCACTATCTCGTATGTCAGGGTCCCGCTCCTGGAGATGACCCCCACGTTCCCCTTCTTGAATATCTGATTGGGCATGATCCCCAGCTTGCAGGAAAATGGGGAGGTGACTCCGGGTCCATTCGGTCCAACCACTTTTTTCCCGAGCTTGTTCGCAAGACTGACAATCTTCATCGTGTCCTGGTAGGGAACCTTCTCGGTGAGGATATAAATGAGGTCTATTCCACTGTACATTGCCTCTTTTGCCGCATCCAGGACGTAAGGAGCCGCAACGGAGATGAACGTCGCATTCGGTCGCTCCTGCATTGCCTCTCTGACGGTGTTGAATACCTTGATGCCGCTAACTTCGGTTCCTCCCTTCCCGGGAGACGTGCCTGCGACGACGTTCGAACCAAACTTCTGCATCTGAATCGAGTTGAACGAACCCTGGTGTCCTGTTATGCCCTGCACCAGTATTCTCGTATCTTCGTTGACCAGGATACTCATCTCTACTTCACCACCTCTACAACTTCCCTTATTGCATCCATCATGTCGGAATACGCATCTATACCGTTCTCCTTCAGTATCTTTCTTCCGAGGTCCTCGTTCACTCCCGAAAGTCTCACTACAATGGGAACATCGATTCCAACCCTCTTCTTCGCTTCGGCTATTCCGTTGGCAACGGTATCGCAGTGAGTAACACCACCAAAAATGTTGATCAATATTCCCCTGATTATTGCTTCCTTCAGAATCTGGAAGGCACCAACGACCTTCTCTACGTCATCGCTCCCTCCAAGATCCAGGAAATTCTTTGGCTTCAGTCCCTTGAGCGTCAGTCCATCAAGAGTCGCCATAGTTAAGCCAGCTCCGTTCGCGATGACTCCGATATCGCCACCAAGCTCGACCAGGGCATATCCTCTCTTGTAAGCAAGTTCTTCGAGTTCCGTTCTCTCTGCAGGGTTTTCTGTCAGGTCCCTGTGCCTGAAGAGGGAGTCGGAATCTATGACAATCTTCGCATCTCCTGCGAGTATTCTCCCGTCCTTGAGCACGACGAGCGGATTTATCTCCACTAGTTCGCAGTCGTATCCCTCATACAGAACGAAAGTCTTGGCAAGGATGTCCTGTACCTGTTTTGATTCTTCAGGAGAGAGTCCGAGCTTGAAGGAGACTTCCCTGCCAACGAATGACGAATACCCTAAGGTTGGGTCTATCCAGTACTTTACGATCTTTGAATCGGGGACGTCCTCTATCTCCACTCCTCCTGAAGTTGATGCAATGATTATGGGTCTCTTCGAACTTCTGTCCAGAGTGACTGAGAGATAGTATTCCTTTGATATGTCCAGCTTTTCTTCCAACAGAAGGCTCCTGACCTTGAGTCCCTTGATGCTCATTGCCAGAATCTCTTTGCCCTTCTCCTGCAGTTCCTTTCCATCGGAGGCAAACTTTATCCCCCCTGCCTTTCCTCTTCCTCCCGTAAGCACCTGGGCCTTGACCACCACGGGGTACCTGTCCCACACTAGATCAGAATCGCTGTCTACGTGCTTGCCAGAGGGAATCGGGATGCCATATTTCCTGAACAGTTCCTTGGCTTGATATTCGTACAGATTCATCAATAATCCAATCGAGATGTTCGAATGTTATTTATCCATTATGATTTCGAGGTTCTCTGCACCAGTTTTTCGTTGATCTCCAGTCTCTCGAGCCCATTCTTCATCGCTCTTGCTGCCTCGGGTACATTTATCCTGGCGATGAACCCGTCCACCACTCCCCTATTGCCTATGCCTGCTCTCGCAATGAGTTCCTCAAGATATCTCGATACGGTACTGCTTCCAACAAATATCTCCCTGATTCCGTCCAGGTTGACACCTGTCCAGTCCCACAAATTCTTCCTGTAGCTCTTGTTGGATATGGCCTCGAACAACGAGTAGATGAAGTTTGCCCTGTACTCCGGTTTAGATCTCACGTAATCAAGGAACTGAGTTACCTCTTCGTTCTTGGGAAGGTGGCTCATTGCGTTCATGACCCTAACCGATTCCATGTCGTTTTCTGGATTCTTGAGCATGTTCCAGAGAGCCTCCTTGTTGAATTCATCTATCGATGCGGATATTAGAACTGCGGTCCTTTCTTCTGCAATCACATTTGCATAGTCGTTCAGCTTCAGTCTCTCCGTTCCTCTGAACTCCCCGTCATTCAGTGCAAGTTCGTTGAGCACTCTCTCCAGTACGACCTTGGAATTCTCCTCCTTCGCATCCTTGAATACTTTCAACTTTTCCCTGAAGTAGTTCACCACCATAGAGTTCAGGGCTTCAGACTCAACCACATCGGTAAGATCAGATAGGATCTCAGACAATCTCAGCACAATACTGTACTCGTTCCTGTCCTTCACCCTATCGACTATCGAAATGAACTGCTGCAGATCGATGCTTCCTGAAAGCAGGAAGGCGTAATAGTCGTCTATGAGCTTCATCACAAATTCCGAGGAAGAATTCTCTGCAAGCATCTTGTCTATCAAATTTCCTTCGAAGAGAAGTCTGTAGTATCCCTCTCCATTTGCGTTAATCTTAATCCCGTCCGAATTTTTGATCTTTGTTTCCTTCTTCTTCAGAAGGAGCTTTTTCTTCTTTCCTGACCTGTCCAGAAAGAGTGGGACCTGCCACAAGTAGGGGTCTTCATTGCCGAGGTAGGAGAATTTCTGTTGGGAGACGAAAATGGCATCATCACTTTCCCTCACTTTGACGAGCGGGAAACCACCCTTCTCCAGCCAGGATTTCATCAGACTACTGACATCAATCTTGCTGGCACCTGACAGTGACGACCAAAGGTCTTCTCCGGTCGCATTGGAATATTCGTGACTCTTCAGGTATTGATATATTCCCTCCCTGAACCTCCCTTCACCGATGAACTGTTCCGTCATCCTGAGAATGGACGCGCCCTTCCCGTAACTTATTTCGTCGAATATTTCAGAGATCTCATCTGGGCTCTTCACCTCCACCCTAATCGGGTGTGTGGATAGGAGGCCATCCTTCCTCATCGATGACAACGTTTCTTCCCTCTGGAAGTCTTCCCAGAGATTCCAGTCTTTGTGCACCTTGGCTAGAATCTTGTATCCGACAAATGTAGCAAAGGACTCATTGAGCCACAGGTCATCCCACCACTTCATTGTCACAAGATCGCCGAACCACTGATGGGCAAACTCGTGGGATACCACGTATCCAATCTGCTTCTGGAATCGGAAACTGGTTGACTTGTTTACGAGCAGTGCAATTTCCCTGAACGTTATAGCGCCCCAGTTTTCCATCGCTCCTGCCCCGAATTGAGGGAGAGCGATGAGATGCATCTTTGAGAGCGGAAATCTTATCTTGTAATACGCCTCATACTTTGTAAACAGTTTGTTCAAGAGATTCAGGGAGAATCTGCCTTCTTTGGCCTTCTTGGGGGAAGTGGAGACGTAAAGCATCCTGTCCTTGGTTTTCTTTGAAATTGTATTGAATCTGCCTATGCCGATGTAGATGAGATATGAGGACATCGGAGGTGTTTCCTCGAACACAAAGTGTGCCTTTCCGTTGGCAACTTCCCTTTCAGTGTGATGAGTGTTGAATATGACTTCGACCTCATCATCAACGTTGATCTCCATTTTGTATCTAGCCTTGGCGGCCGGCTCATCGAAGCAAGGAAAAACGGATCGTGCTCCCGTGGGTTCCATTTGCGTCGTGATGATGTGCCCTTTCTCATATTTGGCATCGTGAATGCCCATCAGGGAAGTCTCCGAAACTTTCCCCGAAAAATTGATTGAAATTTCTGTCCCTTCCACAGGATCAATTAAAAGTTTCTTATCCGCCACACTGAACGGTCTGTCCCTACCATCGACCCTGATGGAATTGATGGTCAGATTTTCACTGTCCATTTCGATGGCTCCTGAAAATTTTCCCTTCACAGATTCTAGGCACTCATATTTCAGTTCCTTAAATTTAAAATCAAATTTTAGGTTGTACGATTCTATACTGTACATCGCGTTCTGATTATGAAAGATGGTATAACTGTTTTCCTGTATTTATGACTTAAAAGGGCGAAGTGGTGACAATAGTGAAAGGAAATAGAAAAAATAAAATAAAAGTAGTTACGACTTACTTCTTCCTTGTTTTCTGTCTCATGACAACTGCAGCAAGCCCAATGGCTATCACTGCTACAATTGCAACAGCTATAATGGAACTCGTTCCGGCCGTTAAGGAGGAGGGTGCGGCGGCATTAGATACGACCAGCTCGTTTGAAGATGTCGGCTTCGCATTTCCGTTAGTGGTTATTGCAGCGCTCGGGTCAGTTCTGAGCTTGAGAGTGTAGTCCTGACCGTTCTGGGACACCGAGGAGTTCAACGAATAGTTGGAGGTGGAATTGTAGTAGAACGTTGTGCTGTTGGTTGAACTGTCGTATACCCTGACCCATTGCTGGAGCGGTACACTGAACACGTTGAAGTTTATTGTGTCATAGTTCATCACGTGGGCTCCGAATCCGTCACCGGAGAAGTAGTCTCCGAGGTTGAAGTTGTCATTACCCTGACTGTTTCCGCCGAAGTTTCCAAACTGACCAACATCACCAAGCATGTTGACATCCATGTTCGTGTTGACATCGGACTGTACATTGAGTCCCAGGCTGGGGTCAACAAGCTCTAGTTTGCCGCTGAAACTGCTCATCAGCTGTCCCTGGACGCCGAAAGCCCTCCAGGACATATCAATAATGGTGGAGTTGTTTCCAGCCTTCTTTGTTATGTTCGATATTTTAAGTTCGAGTGTCAGATTTCTGAACACCGTCAAGTTTGTTGATGTTGCGAACATGTGAAGCTGATATTTCAGTGTCGCGTTTACGACGTGTAGTTGGGGCATGCTTACGTTAGATGTGTTGTTGGAGTCGTTCGCATCGTTTGCATCCATTCCGAAATGGCTCTGGTCACTCTGCATCGGCTGATCCTCGTACTCGCCCATATCACCGCCCAGCAATACCCTCCCGCTGGAGTTGAGGTAGGACGTTGCGTTCATCCACATTACCGTTCCGTTTAGCTGCGTCGAAGTAGAGCTGTTACTAGGGTAGGTATAATACAACACGTAATTGCTTGTCGCATTAACGTACCCTTCGTTGGTCTTCGTGTTGATGGTTGCGTGAATCACCGAAGCAGTACTCAGAGGAACTGCCATTAGTACAGCAACTATCAAAAGAGTCACAATTAGTGCTTTCCTCATGGTGCAAAGACTGATGCTTATATTAATTATTTATTGGTACAACTTTCGAAAAATAGTACAATTTTCATTGCCCTACGGGTACTTCTCCACCGATTTTATTTCGAGTTGCGAATCCAGCAGTTCCTGTTCCTTGACCCTGCCGATCGATCTGAAAAACGAATCCAGGCTGCTCTTCTCAAATATCATGGTAACCTTCGACTTTTCGCCTGATATCTCCAGAGAATAGTTGAATGGAAGATCAACGTCTGAAATCTTGTACGGATCGATGAGTATACCTTGTTCTGGTACTACTGCATGGAAGACCTTGGAACCAGATTCCGATTTGTGAATAAGCTGGAATACTTTTGCCTGCTTCTGGAGCGTACTCTCCCACTCTGGAAAGTCGCCATTCACTTCGTAGAACACGTTCAGGAATCCATTCTTGTCTACGCTCCTCACGGATATCCTGGCTGTGAAGTTCTTGTTTGATTTTGCGTATTTGAGGGTGAAGGAGTTTTTGGGTATAACGTAGAAAACGAGCTTCTTCATTTCCCACCCCTTCTCGTTCTCGAGCAGCCATTCCTTATCGCTTCTGACCGGTCCGAGGTAGTCAATGCTAAAGAAATCCCTGTTTTCTGAGTCCTTGAACACTATCCGTTGGAGTTCAGTGGACGACTTGAAGAATTTGATTCTCAGAATTATGTCTCCCTCGGTGACGAATATCGGCACATCGATGAGCGCGTTGTTCACGCTCAGCAGTGAGTCGACCATCTCGCAGACATAGCATTCCTCTTTCACATCTATCGAGATTCCCCCTTTCCTGTCCACAAGTTCGTAGCCTTTGGATCTGATTGCTTTCCTGAGCTCATCCATCGTCTTTCCCTCCCTCAGGAACGTGACTACCGATTCTGTCTTCGCACCCTTCTTGTAGAAATTAAGGAAGCCGTTGAAGCCGTAAACCTTAGAGAAGTAACTAATGGGGGATCTCATGTCTTGGAACCTGACAACCATTTCACTGTCGAATTCTACCATACGAACCGTCAGGCGGTCTTTAGATTAATATCTTATGTATTTATTATAGGTGTAATATTAAAGTACATTTCCTATTAAGATGAAACAGAAAATCACCAGCGTGCATCTGGAAGGCGCTGGTAAGGCACACACAGCATCAATACAGAAGCACCAAATTTTAATTTTGATGTCTCAACTTACAGCCCCTGAAATATGACTCAACCCAAACAACAAGCTTATAAGCTTTTTTGTACTTACATGAAAGTCAAGTGACTTAGTATGACTCTGGTAGAACAGACATTCACTGAAGGACCTATTACAGTTGACCTAATGGCTAGGGCAATATCGAATGGGATGAGCAGGCAGAGCAAAAGAATGACCGAACAGGAAGCCTACGACATAGCCTTTCACGTTCTCAACTTCTTCGGCTACAGCAGATACGTGATAGATAACATGCTTGAACCGGAGGACAGGGACGCATTCTACATGCTAGAAGACCTTGGAATTCTGGACACAGAGAGGGAAGAGACGACACTCTTTGACGGGAGGGAATGGAGAATCCACTACTGGCTGATAAGACCGGAAAATGTCAGAAAGCTGGCCCTCAACAATGGAGTGAGGACCGGGGACCCTATCTCAAGCGAGTCCATGATTTATGATGGACTGCCAGAGGACGTCTGGAAAATGAAAGTTTAGGTAGAGATGCACGTAGCAGTTATTGATTTTGATAAGTGTCACTTTAAGAAGTGTCGACAAGAATGTCAGTATTACTGTCCACCCGTCAGGAACGACATCATGACAGTGGACTTTATGGAGAGCGGTTATCCGCAGATACACGAAGAACTCTGTATCGGTTGCGGAATATGCGCTCACCGATGTCCATACGAAGCCATCAAGATCATAGGGGTCCCCGAGAGACAGAACGGGAAGGAAGTGCACCGCTACGGAACAAACGGCTTCGTCCTCTACGGTCTACCTTCCCTGGAAATGAAGGGGGTGATTGGCCTTCTCGGGCAGAATGGGACGGGTAAAACGACTATATTGAGTGTGTTGAATGGCACGCTGATTCCGAACTTTTCAAAGGCAGAAACGAGTAAGGAGGAGGTGCTGGAGAGATACAAGGGTACCTACCTTGGGGAGTACCTGGACAAGGTCTATTCTGACAAGTTAAAAATATCGATGAAGCCACAGTACGTGGACTCCATCTCCAAACACTTCTCCGGCCCTGTGAAGGATCTGCTTAAACAATACGGCGACGGAGCCCAGAAGAAGTTAGAAGAAATTGGAATCGGGGGGATCTACGAAGAGGACGTGAAGTATCTCTCGGGAGGAGAGTTGCAGCTGCTTGCAATAACTGCAGCACTCCTGAAGCCTGCCGACCTCTACTTCTTTGATGAACCATCATCCTACCTCGACATCTCCCAGAGACTTAAGATCGCAGGCGTTCTGCGAAGACTCGCTGAATCGAAAAAGGTGATGGTAGTGGAGCACGATCTTGCGATCCTTGATTTCATGACGGACTATCTATACCTAACCTATGGCGAAGCGAGGGGGTACGGAATTGTGAGCAATTCCTACGTGACCAGACAGGCTATCAACACATATCTCGAGGGCTACATCAAACAGGAGAACATGAAATTCAGGGATTATGAAATCAAGTTCTCAAAGAAACCCCCAGAGCTGGACAGGAGTCTCGTACCCTTCATTTTCTGGACGTCTCTTTCGAAGGGTTTCGACAACTTTCAACTGAAAACCGAACAGGGAGAACTCAGGAGGGGTCAGGTCGTCGGCGTGATAGGACCAAACTCAACAGGTAAGTCCACCTTTGTCAAAATGATTGCAGGGGACCTTTCACCCGATAGTGGTTCCATCTCAAACTCCGTTAAAACCTCCTTCAAGCCCCAGAGTCCGGAATCAGATTTTGGGATTCCGGTATTGGAATTTCTTGAGAAGAGCCTCGGAGACAGGGTAGCAGAGAATCAGTTCAAAAACGATATCATGAGACCCCTCAATCTTGAGAGCTTAGGTGACACAAACGTTTCCGAGCTATCGGGTGGAGACCTTCAAAAGGTCTATATTGCAAAGACTCTTGGAAAAGAAGCAGACGTCTACATCCTTGACGAACCATCCGCATACCTGGATGCAGACCAGAGAATGATAGTTGCAAGAATGATCAAGAGGTTCGCCGAGAACAACAAGAATGCGGTGATGGTAGTCGACCACGACATCTATTTTATCGACTTGATATCCACCTCTCTGATAGTCTTCACAGGCGAGGGAGGAAGGAACGGCCAATCCATCGGCCCACTGAATCTCAAAGAAGGCATGAATCTCTTCCTGAGGAACCTAAACATAACATTCAGGCGGGATGAGAAAACTCAGAGGCCAAGGATAAACAAGACGGATTCAAGACTAGACTCGGAACAGAGGAAGGTTGGCGAATACTACTATTACTAGCCGGGAAAAAATGACAGGAGCTCCGGTTCAGCTTCATCGCTTTGTTCAAGAGCACTTCCTAACAATAAGTTTATTATTTTCGACAGTAGTTGCTACCTTGAATTACGGCACGCCCTTAGATCGTTTAAAATAAATTTTAATAGCCATCAAGGTTTAGCCAAATGGTGATTGTTTGCCCAGAAAAGTAGCTGCAGTAGCAGGCGGTTTGACTTATTTTTCAAAAGCCAGGAAAGACAAGACTCAGGAAGAACTTGCTGCAGAGGCGGCAAGGATGGCCCTCTTTGAAAGCGACATAAATCTAACGAAGGATGAAATAGATGGAACGATCGTATCGTATTTTTCTGATCACTTTGAGAACCAACTTCTCTTCGGATCGATCATTCAGGACTATCTTGGATTTAATCCCAAACCATCGGTGAGAATAGAAGGTGGTGGTGCTACAGGAGGACTGGCTGTACGGGATGCTTATGCTCATGTTGCGTCTGGACTATTGGACGTTGCGATGGTAATTGGTTTTGAAAAGATGTCTGAAGTGAACACTGCAAAGGGAAATGAGTTTATAGCTCTCGCTTCTGATACCGACTGGGATTTTCCGATCGGTGGATTTTACAGTGGTTATTATGCCTTGATGGCCAAAAGACACATCGAGGAATTCGGGACCACTGAAGAGCAGATGGCGATGGTGGCTGTGAAGAACAGAAATAATGCACAGCACAACAAGTTCGCCCAGACCAATCCGAAAATGAACCCCTTCGCAATGAAAGATGGGGGAAAAATTACGGTTGATGACGTTCTGAAATCTCCCTATGTCGCATTTCCGTTGAAGAGACTTGATATATGTCTCATGAGTGATGGTGCGGCCGTTCTGATACTGGCGTCTGAAGAGAAGGCGAAAAAAATTACCGATACTCCGATATGGATCACCGGAACCGGTGCAGGAACCGATGCAATGAGAGCCGGAGACAGGGCCAGAAAGGTGGGAGGAGTACCCGTTCTTCCCCATGAAAATAAGGAATGGTACAGGAAGCTGGAGTATCCAGGTGTGCACTCATTCCTGGCCGGCAGAGAATCCGCAAGACAGGCCTACAAGATGGCTGGTATCACTAACCCGCTAAAACAGCTTGACGTTATTGAGCTGCACGATGCTTACACGAGCAGTGAGATTCAGACATACGAGGACCTGGGCCTTGCAAAGTACGGAGAAGGTGGAAAACTCATAGAACAGGGAGTGACAACCATCGATGGAGATCTGCCGGTCAATCCTTCGGGTGGACTGATAGGGAGCATGCACGCGGTTGGCGCTACTGGAGTGATGCAGGCCGTCGAAATGCTCTGGCAACTGCAGGGGGTTTCTGGAAAATTCCACGGCTCTAACAAGACGCAAGTGAAGAATGCAGAGAGGGGACTGATACATTCTCATGCTGGAACCGGTACGTATGTCACCGCAACTGTGATGGAGAGGTGAAAACATGACAGAAGTTTATTCGATAGATCCACTGGTGATCAAGACTCCGTACGAAATTGCTTACAAACACTCCTACGGAGGAACGAGCAAATTCTTCACATCGCTCCCTTCGGGAAAACTGATGGCAACAAGGTGTGACCACTGCAAAGTGACCTACTTGCCGCCTAGGTCCGACTGTCCACACTGCCTCGGTGAGACGAAGTGGGTTGAACTCTCAGGAAAGGGAACCATACACACCTTCACCACGCTCCACTTCTCTGGAGAGAAATTCCTGAAGGATCTTCCGTTCCAGCTAGTTTATGTCGATCTGGAGGGAGCAGACACGCTCTTCCTGACCAGAATTAAAATCAAGGACATGAACAAGGTCAGGGTGGGAATGAAGATAAGAATGAGAATTTCCAGGGAACCTGAGTTTAGATCATCGGATGTCTGGGCCGAACCGGACGAATAACCAACTTTATTTTTTTTAATTTATATCCAAATTTTGGATTGGAATGGACGCCCCTCAATAAAGGTTGTTAAGTTAGTTTATCGGCTTCCCCGGACCATCCTCCTGTTACGATTTCGTTCCGGGAAAGAATGGTTATCAGTACTTGTAGAATCCTTCTCCCGTTTTCCTTCCGAGTCTTCCTGCCTCGACCATCTTTCTCAGTATCGGTGCTGCCCTGAACTTTGGATCTTTGAAGGAATCGTACATAACGTCCATTATGTTCACGACAGTATCAAGACCGATCAGATCTCCCAGCGTAAGCGGTCCCATCGGGAAGTTACCTCCCAACTTGAGTGCCTTGTCTATGTCCTCCCTTGAAGCTAGACCCTCTGAATACTCGAAAGCTCCTTCGTTGACGAGAAGCGCAATCACCCTCGTAGTCACGAAACCCGGTGAATCGTTCACAATCACGTACTCCTTTCCAACGCTCTTTGAGAAATCTGTCGCGCGGTCTACTGCTTGCTTCGACGTCCTGACTCCCTTGATTATCTCAATGAGATTCATCAGAGCAACAGGGTTGAAGAAGTGTATTCCAAGGAACCTAGTTGGATCCTTTAGGCCCGCTCCCAGTGAAGTTATGCTGATTGACGATGTATTCGATGCCAGTATTGCATTGGATGAGACGATAGGTTCTATCTTCTTGAAGAATTCCAACTTCTCCTTGAGATTCTCCACGACTGCTTCTATTACAATGTCACACTCAGAGAATTTTCTCACGTCATCGGTATAAACTATCCTTGAGAGAACTGCTGCTTTATCTTGACTTATCAGTTTTTTTTCAATCAGTTTGTCAAGACTCTTTCCCATTGAGAGGACCGCTCTGTCATAGAATGCTTTGCTGACATCCGTTGCTACAACTTCGTGACCTGCCGTTGCTGAAAGTTGTGCAATCC
>JACWAC010000187.1 GCA_014874235.1 Thermoplasmatales archaeon | reverse complement strand
TTATTTTTTCTTCCCTGTTTGTTACCTTTCTAGCATCGTCCAGCATAGTCATGCAGTAGGGGCATGCCGTCACCATAGTCGAAGCTCCCGTTCTATCCACTTGGTCCATCCTCATGTGGGAGATCTTTGTCCCAACGTTCTCTTCCATCCACATCCTCGCTCCACCGGCTCCGCAGCAAAGACCCTTTGTCTTGCTCATCTCCATCTCGGCGAAGTTGTTTGAAACATTCAGTATTATCTCCCTCGGCGCATCTATCACTCTATTGTACCGTGCGAGATAGCAGGAATCGTGGTAGGTGAACTTCTCACTCTGTTCCTTCTTCTTGATTTTGATCCTGCCCTCCTTTATCAGGGTATTTATGAACTCGCTGTGGTGTGTCACTTCCAGGTCGACGAGTCCCTTGTAATCGTTCTTGAAGGTGTTGAAACAGTGGGGGCAGATGGTTATCACCTTCTTGACGGCGTGTTTCTTGAACGTCTCGACTGCTTCAGTGGTCAGGCTCTGGGCTAGATACTCGTTTCCTGACCTTCTAGCTGGGTCTCCGTTGCACTTTTCCTCAGACCCAAGTATTGCGTACGAGACCCCCGCTTCTTTCAGGATCTTCACAAACGACTTGACTATCTCCTGGTTTCTAGGATCGTATGAACCAGAGCAGCCTACCCAGAAGAGGTACTCGAACTTAGTCTCAGGGTTTAACGACAGGTCAGGCACGTCCAGTCCCTTGGCCCAGTTTGCCCTGGTCGATGGATCGTTTGCCCATGGGCTACCGTAGCTCTGGAGGTTGTTGTACACTTCCAGTATCTGTTTGGGTGCTTCACCCTGGTTTAGAACCATAGACCTCCTCATTCCAACTATCTTGTCCACGTGGTTTATCATAACCGGGCACTCCTCCACGCACGCGTTGCACGTCGTG
Organism: Thermoplasmatales archaeon; assembly: GCA_014874235.1. Taxonomy (GTDB): domain Archaea; phylum Thermoplasmatota; class Thermoplasmata; order Thermoplasmatales. The sequence continues at coordinate 1,007 of JACWAC010000187.1, read as the reverse complement.
CACGCCCAGAGATCGTCCTTCTTTATGGTGTTCTCTATGACGGTCGGGAAGGCCTCATCTGGATTGGATGTCTTGCCCTTCCTGTACTGCTCTCCCTGATTTAGGAGTTCCATCCTTAGGTCCCAAATCACGTCTCGCGGTGAAAGCGTCTTACCCGTAAGATTGGCAGGGCAGGCTGCTGTACACCTGCCACACTCCGTGCAGGAGTAGAGGTCCAGGTAGTCTTTCCAGCTGAAGTCTCTCATGTCCGTTGATCCAAATCTGGTCTCCTTTTCGAAATCAATCGTAGGTAGCTGGCCTCTGGGTTTGTCTTCCGTTAGAAGTACATTGAATGGGGCCGCTACCAGGTGGAGGTGCTTGGACATCGGTATGTAAGCGAGAAACGTGAGGAATATAAGAGAATGGAAGGCGTAGAGTACCCAATAGACATTCACGGCACTGGCTTGCGTCATGTGGGGGACTATCTTCGACAATGCGAGACTGAACGGAGTAACGGATGCTGGAAGATTCTCCATCACCGCTCCAGGTATGGACGAGGTGTAGCCATCCAGCCTGAGTACCGACAGAAGGAAGTAACTCACCATTAGGCTCTCCACTAGGAACAGGATGAAAGCTGCCTCAAACCCACTGTACCCCTGATACCGCTTGATCTTCAGCACCCATCTTCTTATGACCGCATATATGACGTCGCCAGTTATGATCAGTGCGAACAGATCGACCGTGAAGAATATGACATATTCGAGTGGGCCCGTGAGGAAGAAGTGAAAGGATGGGTCGAAACCAGTTAGGAAGAAGTCTGCTGAATAGGAAGCAAACGCAAGGAAGCCCCAGAACATTAGGGCGTGCATAATCCCACCACCCCTTTCCTTGAAGAGTTTCCCCTGGAAGATAACGTTCCTGAAACCCAGGTATATCCTGTAGGGAATCTTCGCACCAAGCTTCTCGCCCTTGGCAGGTATTTTTACCATATACCAGAGAAGCTTGTAAACTGTGAAAAGAAAAATCGC
>JACWAC010000049.1 GCA_014874235.1 Thermoplasmatales archaeon | reverse complement strand
TTGGTTTTCCAACGGAGTTCAATATCAGTGCGCTGTAGATGTATTCCATATTCTTCACCCCTAATTACTCCCACATAATAAACTAAACGTCTTAAACATTTTCTATTCGTCCTTGCCTGTACGGGTCTCGAGAGACTTTGCGATCGAGCTTCCCTTAGCCAGAAGTAAATGAATATTTTCTTTCGTAGGATAGGATGCAGCTAGGCTCAGTGCAAGTGCGCTTCCGTGAGCCTTGGAGATGAAAATAGGTGTTGTCTCTCTGTTGTAGTAGTCCAGGTGGATGGACAGAGCGATGGCCATCGAATGACCACTCGAGAGTTTGTTCAGGAAATCCTGGGTTGACACGCCTAGGACGCTGCTGTCATATACGATCCCATCCTCATATGAAGCTCTGAAATCGAGACCCAGTTCTAGGGGCATGATTTCCAGCTTTGACAGTGCCATGGCCTTTTCCCTCGATATCTTGTCTCCCTTCTTGACCACGACAGTATCTTTCCTTATCATAACCTTGCCTTGATCTATAGATGCAGGAATCCCGGCCTTCTGCAGTTCACCTACAACGGGTCCCGGTTTCAGGTTCGTCGCCTTGGCTTCCAGAACGATGTCCTCCGGGGCTATCTCACCTCCCTTTGCGGGTGCTTTGGTTCTACTAGCTTCGATTTCCTTGTATAGTCGGAAAGAATTCTCCTGTGAGAATATAACGGCTATCGGGCCGTCCATAAAGTTATCCATCTGTTTGAGCGTTTCGATGTTCATACCGTCGATTGCCCTCTTGAGCAGCGTTTTCTTCACCACTTTTATCTTCGCCTTGCCTCTCAGTGATTTTCTTATCTGCTGGAACTGTCTTCCTGGCATCCTGTCGATGCCTACCATCGCAATGGACTTTGAATTCTTTATGTCGTTGGAGAGTGACTTAATCTCGCGATCCTTCATCTCCGAGAATCTTTCTTCTTTCATCTATTTCGCCTCCACCTTGATAGCAGGACCCATTGTAGTCTTCACGAAAATGGTCCGTATATTGTCCTCTCCCTTCTCGAGCTTTGCCTCAATTCTCTTCAGCACTTCAAGGCCATTCTGAGTCAGTTTCTCTAACTCCATGTCCTTCGTGCCTATGGGGATGTGGATAACTGGTTTCTCCTTGCTCCTCGCTTTGACAGTTCGTCTCAGGTTATTTATTATTGGAACTGGATCGATATTTGCAGGAACTGGTCTGGGCATCTTACCTCTCGGACCCATGATTCCTCCCAGAATCTTACCAACCCTTGGCATCAGCGCAACTTCTGCTATGAAGAAATCTATGTCATTGACCATCTTTTTTGTTGCTCTCTTGTCCTCTGCCATTTTGTCTAGCTCTTCGGCAGAGATGAATTTATCAGCAGCTGTCTTTGCCTTCGATGCCATTTCGTTGCCGGAAATGAGTCCGATCTTGACCTTCCTTCCCCTTCCGTTCGGGAGGATTATTTCCTCGTTTATTCTGTTCTTGGGATTTGACAGGTCAACATCCTTCAGATTTAGCGCAATGTCGATGGACTCGCCAAACTTTCTGTTCGGAGACTTGCTTATTGCCTCCTCCAGACTCTTTTTTAGTGTTTCGCCTTCCATTTATTATCACCGGAGTAGTTATGCGAGCAATACGCTCTTCTACTCTAAATCGCGATTGACCCGTCTTTAATAAGTTTTTGTGTCTCCCTGGGATCCTTGCCATCGACCGTAATACCCATCGATACGCAGGTCCCGAGCACTTCCAGTACGGACGACTTGACCGAAGCTGCATTCATGTTGTCTATCTTCATCGCCGCAACCTTCTTGATCTGATCGATCTTCAGGTCCCCCGATAACTTCGTTTTGGATGCTCCCGTTGCAGTCTCTATTCCAAGTTCCTTCTTAAGAAGAGCAGAAACGGGTGGTTTGCCGACAGAGACGTCAAATTTCTTCGTCTCAGGATCCACAATCACCTTTACTGGAACTTGCATTCCAGCGAACAACTTCGTTTTTTCGTTAATTTCTTTCAGAACCAGGCCGATGTTAACACCCATCGGTCCCAGTGCGGGTCCAAGAGGAGGTCCGGCCGTTGCCTTCCCACCCTCAACCATAACAGATATTTCTTGCGGCATACTTCAAACCTCTTTTTCTAACAACTTAACTGAGTCCGCTTTGACAGTCAGCGGAATTGGAACTATCGCATTTTGCAGTTCAAGGGTGATCTCGTCTTTCTGGGCATCGACGTGAGTGATCCTCGCCTTCTCTCCCTTGAATGGTCCCTCTGTGACCTCCACAAAATTGCCCACTCCAAGCGACTCAACCGCTGGTTTCGAAACTAGATAATTTTCTATCTCTGGAAGCTGAACTTCTCCAGCTATCATGTTCCTTGCCCCTCTCACGGTCCTCAGCAGGCCCATCGTTCTGTCAGGATAGAGCGTTTCGATGAATATGTATCCCTTCACTTCTGGCGGCACTAGTATAGAAAACAGGTAATCGTGGTTTTCAATCTTGGCCTTCAAACCTATGTCCCTTGCGATCTTGACTTCCTGTCCTATTGTCGTCTTGACGACGATTATCGTCTGCTTGACCTTTATCGAAAAGAGATTGGTGGGAATTCCTTCCGATTTCAGAACAACCTTCGAATAGTCCCCTATCTCTCCGCCCTTTGGTGTCTCAACCGAAAGGGGATGAATTACGGAAGATTTTGGTTTCAGCTTATACTGAACTTTCAGCAGATCTTGATTCTTCGGCGAGATTGCCACCTGCTTTCCCCTCTTCTGTTCCTCGATCAGAAACCACTCTATCTCTTCCTTTTGTTCGTGAATGTCCAGGGACAGTTCAATGAACCCCTCCTTTTCCGTCGACTCGTCATTCTCAATTGTCAGATTGAAAAGTACCTTCTTGTTCGTTCCAACATCGGAATCTTTGCCGTCACTCGTCCACTTGACCATCTACGGCACCTTGAATAAAACGTTCATCAGGAGGTAGATCATGAAGCCAACTCCACCTATGATCATTATGCCTATACCGGTAATCAGAGAGGATTTGCCAAACTCGTCTCTGGTAGGCTTCTTTGCCATCTTGAGTATCCTTGAATACTTCCCTCTCCCGATTCTCTTGACTCGTTCAGTAATAGAGTCCTCTAAATCTTCTATCCTATCATCCATGTCAACCATATAGGGCTACCTCTAAACGTACTTGTTTTTGGCTCCCACCAGTATGGCTAATACCTTTATATCGTTTTTCATCGTCTCGTCTATCCTTGCGCCCCAAATTATTCTTGCATTTGGACTGACTTTCTTCTTGATTTCCTCTAGAACTGTGTGCGCTTCCTCGATTGTCATATTTGAACTTCCGGTAACTGAAACTATTGCAGAAGTGGCAGAGGAGACTTCTAGATCCAGAAGCGGAGAGCTCATGGCCTTCTTTGCAGCTTCAAGTGCTCTCTCTTGAGAACCAGATTGGCCCATGCCTATCATTGCGGCTCCTCCATCCTTCATCACAGTCTTCAGGTCATTAAAGTCGAGGTTGACCAGTCCGGGTTTCGTGACCAACTCCGTCAGTCCCTTGATAGCTTTCATCAGTGTTTCATCCGCAAACCTGAATGCTTCGTTGAGAGGAAGTCTTGGAACCAGTTCCAGTAGTTTGTCGTTAGGGATGACGACTAGCGTATCAGATTTATCCTTCAATTTCTCAAGACCCCAGAGCGCATTTTCCTTGCGCATTGCTCCTTCCGATTGGAAGGGCGTGGTTACTACCGAGATAACTAAGGCACCTGCATTCTTTGCAACTTCGGCCACCACAGGCGCAGATCCTGTACCAGTTCCTCCCCCCATTCCGGCGGTAACAAATACGATGTCGGAGCCTTCAACTGCCTCGTTGATATCCAGCTCTGCCTCCCTCGCAGACATCTCACCAATTTGGGGAATCGCACCCGCTCCGAGCCCTCTGGTCGTCCTCTTCCCAAGTAATATTTTCCTTGATGCCTGGGTGAGCAAAAGGTGCTGTGCGTCAGTGTTTGCAGCTATTACGTCTGCCCCCTGGATTCCTTCCTCCATTATTCTCGTTATGGTGTTTGAACCTGATCCGCCGCAGCCAAAGATCTTTATGCTCGTCTTCAAACTCTTTAAAACTTCAATCAACTCTGCGTCGGTGTCTTGATAAGTTTCATCGTCAGGCATACTAACTACCATTTTGATAAAATTTCTCGATATTTATATGTAATGCCTTTGATTAGAACACACTAATTTTGAGCAGTATTAGAGAACTCATGACTGGGCTTCCTGAATCCGATATAAGGAATCCATTGTCTCATTATTGAATCCTGACTATAGAGACATCAGGAGAGCGACGAGCCAATATGGTCTCTGGTATGCTCAAAGTGCTTGAAACGACAATAAGGCTGCTTTCGAAACTGAGGGGTGAAGATGATGTGATGTTCCAAGGCATCTTCCTGCCCTCTTAACCTGATGCTATGCTTTTGCATAACCGTGTGCCATCGACTTGTTCGCGAGCACAAACGATTTTTCTCGATTGAATCCTACTACTCCAAGAGAGAACTGCGAATTTTCTGCGATCAGTTTCCACTCCTCCTCCAGTCTATCTCTTTTACAGTAGAGATCGTAGGACAACTGTCTTCTTATTATCTCTTCACCGATTCCTGTGGCAGCGATTCCAAATCCATCCTTCACCAATATTCCCGACCCTGGAATTGGAGTATCTCCTACTCTTCCTCTCATCATTGGACTGGATCCACCCGTTGAGAGAGCAGCTGCGATCTTTCCATCAAAATTTGCTACTGCACCAACTGTATCAACGGACTGTATGCCTGGATAAAGAAATCTGGAATCCTTGGTTGCAACCACTCTAGAATCTTCAAGTCTTTTTCTGGCCCTATCAGTCGAAGGGTCGTAGTGTGGGTGGCCTTTCTCCATTGCGAATTTGGTAGCTCCATCTCCACACAGCATTACGTGCGGACTCGTTTCCATCACTTCTCTGGCAACTTGGACGGGATTCTTTACAAATTCTATGTTTATTACTGAACCGAAATTTTCATCTATCATAACAGACGCATCCATCTGAATGCTTCCGTCAAGCCTCATAACTGACCCCGTTCCTGCATTAAAATTCAGGTCATCTTCCATGTACTTCACTGCAGCAACAACTGCGTCCAGTGGGCCTCCGTAATTGATGGAATAAGATGCATATTTGTCAAGGAGTCCGTTCAGCTCATCACTACTTCCAACCCCTCCGTGGAGAACTATCTGCCTCATGTGACTGAATGCATCGAGGATAAATATTTATTACGCGCGACGTTCAATAGATGATGTGGCTTAACCGAGACATCGTTTCTATTGGTGATTTCAGCGTTGACGAGATTATGGCCGTCATAGACAAGGCAAACAAGATGGTTCAATATGCAAGCTCTGGGTATCCCGGATATCCACTATCGGATAAGGTAGTCGCCACGCTCTTTTACGAACCCAGTACTCGAACGAGACTCAGTTTCGAGTCTGCTGCAATGAGAATGGGGGCAAGAGTCCTTGGCTTTGGATCGCTAGAGGCGAGCTCGGTTTCAAAAGGAGAAACACTCTCCGATACGATAAGAATAATCAACGGCTATTCCGATGCGATCGTTCTTCGCCATCCCTCGGAAGGAGCGGCTAGACTGGCATCGGAGTTCGCCGATGTTCCCGTAATAAATGCGGGGGACGGTGCCGGTCAGCACCCAACGCAGACGATCCTCGACATATTCACTATATGGAAAGAATCTGGTCCCGTGCAAGGCAAGAGTATAGGGTTCGTGGGAGACCTGAAATATGGGAGGACAGTCCACTCGCTGAGCAAGGCGCTGTCGATGTTCGATGTCTCTCTCTTCTTCATATCTCCTGAAGAGTTGAAGATCCCGAAGCACATAAAGAAGGACATAGAAAAAAGGGTACCTGTCAAGGAGACCAAGAATCTGGAGGATGTGATAGAGGACCTGGATGTATTGTATGTGACCAGAATTCAGAAGGAGAGATTCCCAGATCTTGAGGAATACAAGAAAGTGGCAGGCATTTATGTGATAAGACCATCACTCCTGTCGAGAGGCAAGAAGAATCTCATAGTCATGCATCCTCTGCCCAGAGTGGACGAGATACCTGCCGAAATTGACAACCTTCCCCAAGCAAGATATTTCAAGCAGGCATCGTACGGTGTTCCTGTCAGGATGGCGATACTGGACCTGATTTTGAGAGGTGAGTAGATGACAGAAGAGAAGATGCTCAAGGTTGAGAAGATACGACGGGGAACGGTAATAGATCACGTCCCGGTAGGAAGGGCTTTCAAGGTGTTGAAGATATTGAAGATATCCAGTGACCCCGGTGTGACCGTTGCCATTGCAATCCACGTCAAGAGTAAGAAGATGGGACTAAAGGATGTGGTGAAGATCGAGGACAGAATTCTTGATTCGTCAGAACTCAACAAGATTGCGTTGATAGCGGAAGGGGCAACAATCACCATAGTTGAGGATTACGACGCCATCAAGAAATTTGTGGTTAAACTGCCAAACATAATAACGGGCATACTGAAGTGCAACAACGGAAGATGCGTCTCCAACACGGAGGGAAGCATCAAGCCGTCCTTCACCCTGATTTCGAAGGATCCACTAACGATCAAGTGCCACTACTGCGAGAGGGAGATGGAGACTGACGAAATAGTGGATAACATCCTCTGAACTCCAGAAATCATTCTTCCTTGCGGATGGTGACGCCAATCTTGTCTCCATCCTTAAGACCGTACTTCGTCCTCAGATTGTCTGGGGAAATTATCTCGAGCACCTTCTCGTAGTGCGTCCTTTCCGGCAGGACTATTCCCACCTGGGTACCGAACACCTTCGCTTTCAGCAGTTTAATGGCTCCGAATTTTCTGCCGTCCTGTTCGAAGGGTTGAACTTCAAAGCCAGGGATATTTTCGATGATTGAGCCGAAGCTGGAGAAATCATCCGTGAATCTCAAATTCATGGTGCCAGGGAATGGTTCGAAACCGAGAAATTCCTTTATCCTGGTGACATAGCCTTCCCTCGAAATGTAATATGATCCTTCTCCTAGACCCGTGAAAAGAGTTCCCTCAACGACTAGTTCCTTCGAAGAACTCAATATGTATTTAATGGTGTTTAGCTGGTCTTTCAGTTCATCAAATGCCTTCTGAGTCATCGTTACTTCCTCTCCGCGCCCTATTCTTCTTCTACCAATGTACCCCTCCCTCTCCAGAATTATCAAGTTTCTTGAAACAGACTGTTGGGATATCTCGAGTTCCTTCGCGAGTTCGGATGTATTGAGTACGAATTTCCCTCCCTTGTGATTGAATGCAATTTTCTTAAGAAAATCTTGTAAGATCGGTTTCAGAATCTTCTCACCATTCCAATGGTCACGGAAGTGACCCTGATATTCCTCTCTTTCAATCTCTCTTTAAGAATTCTATCGTTGGTTATGACGCTACCACGGTACTTTGTTGCAGCTTCTATCACGCCATCATCGCCCAAGGATTGAACTTCAAGTACCCTAAATCTGTCCACCAGTTTCAGTGCAAGTTTTGCATTCCCGTCTTTCGCAGATAGTTTCTCAAGCTCTTTGATTGCAGAAGTAGGAACTCCAATTTCCTCCGGCGTGAACTTTCTTAAATCTATTCTGTCCTTTATCAAATAGATCAGGGCATTGGTGTCAAGAATTATCAAGCTTTTTTCACCAGTATGCCCAGAGCATAGTTTTTGCGCATCCTGTCTATTCTCACGGTCGTCTTCTGTCCCTTCTTCCCGCCCGGAATTATGACCGTGATGTCCCCCTTTATAGAAATTCCATCTCCATCTCTGTTGAGATCCGTGATTTCCAGCTCGTAGGTTCTTCCCTCTTCTATTTTCTCCTCTGCGTATTTGATCTCCTTGTGAGCATAGAGCGGTCTTTCGGCACCGCACGCCTTGCATCTGATTATTTCGTTCCTGAATTCCCTGATCATTTCTGTGTCATAATTTCCGCATTCATAACACTGCACGTAGGTCCTCAGATACTCCTGGAATGCCTTCTCAATGTTTCCCTCCGGAGGTTTTCCCTTGAAGATCAGGCGTCCATCTGCAATGTCTCCCGAGAGACCAAACTGTTTGATAAGATACTTGTATATGTGGGATTCGTCCCTATTGATCACGTCCACTATGTCCTTGAAATTCTTGATGATAGTCAACTTTCCTTCTGTTATAATCTCAGGTTTTGGGATCTGAAATCTCTTTTTCTCTTCCCTTTTCTGAACAGATGATTTTACTCTCTTAAGTAGCTCAGAATAATTTTGTTCATCCACTCAGCAACATCGGAACCTGCTTAAAGAATTTTTACAAATCTCTCCTCACAGATGAAGCAGGAGATAATAGACAGGATGACGACATAAAGCAATGGATGAGGATGTGGGGCAGGAACATACGCCTATGGACACGAAAGCCTCTGCACATACGGTGGAATGCCTGAACAGCATTCCAAACGTATCTGCAAGCTTAGTGGTTGAAATAGGAGGCTTCACTGCTTTAGCCTGAGGTAGTTCACAAGTGTCATATGAATTAGCCGAATGAATGACAAGTTTTGACAAACGACAAACGTTGTCCTTCATTTTATGTAACTAAGTCTGACAATACTATACTGATGCGTCAAACAATCTCAAACAACACTTTGTAGCAGAAACTGAGAAAATCCCGTGTTATTCTTGATATTCATTATTTTATAATGATAATTATTTTAGGTAACTACTAAATTGATTGTACGCCTTGATAAGAAATGTTTATAT
>JACWAC010000186.1 GCA_014874235.1 Thermoplasmatales archaeon | reverse complement strand
TCAGGGATGAAAACTACGACATACTGGTACAGGGAGACTTTTATCATTCCAGAGTAGGTAAGAGATTCGTTTCAAAACTGAAAGCTTCCTCGAAATACTCTAATGAGTTCCCCGGCTACAAGTTCCCTAAGAACATCGGAGAGATCATATCTTGAGTCGTTGAACAAGACCTGCTCTATTCTTTGTTTAATTCGTGGTGCACGTGTCCCATGATAGAGCTGATGGCAGAATGGGCGACTTTCATTGCATCCGGAGAACCCGGTACACAGTAGATTTGCTTTCCGTCTTTGATAAAGAGCGACGAGTTTGACAGATACGCGAATCTTTCATGCGATTCCGACCTAAACAGTTCTCCAAATCCAACCATCTCCTTTTCTGATATCATCCTGAGACTCTGAACTGTCAGGTCTTTCTTACTTGGCCCAGTCCCACCAACATAGATGAAAATGTCTTGTTCCTTGTTCAAATAGAATGCATTTTGAATTTCCTCTTCATCATCTTTGCAAACTATCCGATCAACTGAATGAGAATCCTTCAAAAATTCATTCTTCAGGTTTTCCCCGGAAGTATCGGTTGCCTCGGTCCTCGATGAAGAGACGGTGATGATCAGAATCCTGAATTTTCTTTTACTTTCTTCTCTGTGAACCATCCTTGCTCCGTTTACCTTTTATTTTCTCTACTACTCGGACTTTAGAGATCTCCGTGTTTCTGTATTGTCCCTGCTTGTCTTTTTCTAGATATTTGACCATGTCCCAAACTGTTAAAAGCATTGAATTGACGCAAGCCAGGGCTTCCATTTCCACTCCAGTCTTGTAACTTGTTTTTACAGTGCATTTGACTCTTATGCCATCGTCCTCGACATAAATTTCTGGAAGTACTGACTCCAAAGGGATCTGATGGCAGTGAGGTATTAGCTGTGGAGTCGCCTTTGCACCCATTATTCCTGCTACTGCCGAGACTTCCTCGACGTCCCCCTTCTTGACTCTCTTTTGTTTGATTGCACTTATGCTTTTTGCACCGAGTTTGACGAAACCTGTGGCAGTTGCCTCTCGCCTTACACTTTCCTTGTCACTTATGTCAATCATTAATTATGCTCAACCGAAGATGGGGTTCCTTATCTAAAATTTTTGCTTTCTTTAAAATACAATTTGAAGTAATCCAGCGTTTTTGTGTTGATGGCAAATTCACGAGAGATTTTGTCAACGATCTCTCTTGCAGAGCCACTGACCTCTGGAACGTTGATATCAAAATTCCCGATAGCCTCCTTACTGTTCCTGTTACACACAGCACCACTCAGTTCTATTCCCATAGTTCTGAGGTCTGCTGTTATCTCCTTTGATTGGACGAGGCTCAATTCATCCCTGGTTGTGACAATATAGAATTTTGCCTTCAGGATCTGAGACCAGACCTTTTGCGCAAGTGACTTCCACTGCTCCAGAAGATCCAATATCTTGTCTGTGTGCACCACGTCCCTGAGCCTCAAGTAGATCTTAACATCTCGGTTCAGATGTTCATAGAACTCTTTTTGGAGAAGGATCAGATGCATTGTAGACGAGGAAGCTGCCGTATCCCACACAACGTAGTCATACTTCCCGGATAGGTCAAGATCAACGATGTTTGAAATCAGGAATTCCTCCGCGACGCCAGGGCTGCTGGCTATGTGATCTAGGATCCAATCATCGACTTCAACGAGGTTTTCTAGGATCGTTGCAACTTCTCCTCCATAACGTCTTTTCCATCGTTCAGAGACCTCCTGCTCCTTGAGTTCCAGAACGTCCAGTCCTTCGTGTTTATCAGGAAACAAGTATCTAAGCGATGGCATAAAGTCGCTTGAGACGAGCAAGGTAGTCCCTTCTCTGGAGAGACTAAGGGCAATAGCAGATGAAATTGTGGTCTTTCCCACTCCACCCTTTCCGACAAATGCCAAGATCA
>JACWAC010000048.1 GCA_014874235.1 Thermoplasmatales archaeon | reverse complement strand
AGATTCTTTCTCAGAGCAAGGGTAGTCTCAGTTAAGACCTTAGATGGGAAGAAAGTTGTTGAGGTCATAACTCACCAAGGGAAGGAAAGCCTGACAGTTGACGAGCTGCTTATTGCAACCGGAAGAGCTCCCAACACGGCATCTCTCAATCTTGAAGCGGCTGGTGTGAAGGTTGACCAAAGAGGGTACATCATTACTGATAAGGGGATGAGAACATCCTCGAAATCGATTTACGCTGCAGGGGATTGCGTTTCCAAACGATTGTTTCTTGAAACGCTTGCTGCGAGAGAGGGGGTAGTGGCGGTAAGCAACATGTTCGGAGAGGATTCTGCAATAGACTACGACTCAGCCACCTGGGCAGTTTTCACTTATCCACAGGTAGCTGGAGTGGGGGCAACCGAGGCAGAATTTTCCAAGAAAAGAGGGGCCTGTCAATCCAGGACTTTTTCGATAGCCAATCTTACCAAGGCAAGCATTATGGGAGAGACCGAAGGTATGATCAAGATTATCACCGACCCGAGCACAAACAAAGTGGTTGGAATGCACATTCTAGCACCTAACGCTACAGACATAATAACAGAAGGAGCATATGCAGTAAAGAATGGTTTCACTTACGACGACATAATCGCCACAAGCCACATTTTCCCCTCACTGTCTGAAGGCATTAAGATCGCAGCCCAGTCTTTCATAAGGGATCTGTCAAAGATGCCATGCTGTGTGGAGTGAGAAAAGTAGAGGAAAAGATAATAATTACTTAGGCCAAACCAATAAAAATGTTAAAATAGACCCGGTCCAGATTTCAACTTTTTAAGTGATCTCTCCCTCCGGCGTTCAAGCTCATAACTACTCCCTCTGTGGAAAATAGCTGCTCGAAATCAAATATTAATAGAGTGGGGAGATTTGGAATTGTTTCCGGTGATTACATGACCACAAAAATTGAGATGAATCGACCTATTGTTGAGATGGACGGAGACGAGATGACACGAGTTCTTTGGTCATCCGTAAAGGAAAAGTTACTTTCACCATATGTGGAACTGAAGACCGAGTATTTCGACCTTCACGTAAGCAACAGGGACAAGACAAATGACCAGGTAACTTTTGATGCTGCGAATGCAGTAAAGAAGTGGGGAGTGGGAGTGAAGTGCGCCACGATTACCCCTAACACGGAGAGGGTCAAGGAGTACAATCTGAAGAAAGAATGGCCCAGTCCCAACGGAACAATCAGGAAGATGCTAGATGGAACAGTATTCAGGGCACCTATTATGGTAAAGTCAGTTCTGCCTGCAGTTAGGTACTGGAAGAAGCCAATTATCGTAGCAAGACACGCATTTGGAGACATCTACGATGCAATTGGTATAAGGTTTCTAGAGCCTGGATCAGCGGAGATCACGTACAGGGATTCTTCAGGACATGAGGAGAAGGTCAAATATCCGGATTTCAAAGGCTCAGGGGTCTTAATCGGCATCTACAACATCGATAAATCGATCGAAGGGTTTGCGGAAGCAGCATTCAAGTATGCGATGATGAAAAAGGTGGACCTATGGTTCGCAGCAAAGGACACCATATCCAAGATCTATGACGCTGACTTTAAGGAAATCTTCAGGAGGATCTTTGAGTCAAAGTACAAGGACGAATTTGCAAAACTCGGAATAAATTACAACTACTACCTGATTGACGACGCTATTTCAAGAGTGGTCAGATCCGAGGGGGGGTTCGTTTGGGCGTGCAAGAATTATGACGGAGACGTCTTCTCAGACATGGTATCGACCGCTTTTGGCTCGCTCGCACTAATGACATCTGAACTCTTTTCACCTGAAGGGCACTATCTGTCGGAAGCCGCACACGGAACCGTCCAGAGACATTACTATAAGTATCTCAAGGGAGAGAAGGTTTCAACCAACCCCACTGCCCTTATATTTGCGTGGACGAGGGGTTTGAAGAGAAGGGGAGAAATTGACGGGCTAAAAGACTTAGTCGACTTCTCAGAAAAGTTGGAAAGTGCGGTAATTCAAACGATAGAGAACGACAAAATAATGACACAGGACATAGCAAAACTGACCGAACCCCCAGTGACACAATTCGTGTACTCCGAAGAGTTCATTGATGCAGTGAAGAGAAATTTGGAGCGATCCCTAGCAAACTAGAACGACTACACGAGAAGATGGCCTTCGGGGGCTGTCCCTCTTAAGAGAGATCAAAAGCGTCAGACGGTAGACGTAAGATCATCCTGAATATTCCTTCCGCAATCCATTACGTTAGATGTGATGGATGGTCTTGATTTTGAGACTGCACTTTCTGCTTTATAGGGCTGTGACCCCAATCTAAGAAAACATTTTGAACCAAACTAACTTGTCCTTTGACTTTGGTGGAAACTTGAAGAAATGCATAGTTGCTGGAGTTTTGATAATGAGCGAAGACGGAAAGAAGGTTCTCCTGGTGAAACACAAGAAACTGGGAGTCTGGATATATCCAGGTGGTCACATTGAAGAGAACGAAAGTCCACTTGAGTGCGCCATCAGGGAATCGGTAGAAGAGACTGGTTCTTCATTCGAAGTCCTTTCAACGGACAGCTTCTCTGTAATTGAGGAAGGCGCAAAGAGCCTCCCAAAACCTTTGGTCATAATGGACGAAATCGTTCCGTACGCCACGGGAACTCACGAACACTTCGATATGATCTACCTTGGAGTCGCGAAGAACGATGAATTCCATCGCAACGAAGAATCCTCTGATTGCCGTTGGTTCGATTACGACCATATCAATGATCTGAAAACTTTCAACAACGTGAGGCAGATCATCAGATTTGGCTTCAATAGTTTCGAGGCTTTCCATAATCCAATTCATTAAAAACACCATCGTCACAGGGCAGAGTGAAGCACCTTCTGATATCTTAGGTGTGAACGGAAAAATATTAAGTCCAACTTAAATTGTCACTGTATGCAAGATGGAGAAATGACAGATTACCAAACCTTTGATGGTACCAGTGTCAAATCGTACCTGACCGGAAACAAGAATTCTATGAGTGCCGTGATAGTCATTCAGGAAATATGGGGATTGACAAATTTTATCAAGAGCTACTCGAAGAGGCTTGCTTCTCTCGGTTTTCTAGTCCTTGCACCGCATCTCTATTCAAGAAATGAAGAGTTCAATTTGTACACCCAAGAAAACATTGCAACGGCGATGAGGCTCTTCTTTGAAATTCCAGCAGAAAAAAGGGGAGATGTGGATTCGGTGAAAACGGCCATGGACAGGGCAACTCCAGAGCAGAGGGAGGTCATAACGGGACTTATGTTAGGGAGAGGGCACCTAGAGGAGAGAATGATCAAGGATCTTGCGATGGGATACGAATATCTGAAACGAGAATTCCATCCTTCAAAGTATGGAGTGGTTGGGTTCTGTATGGGAGGCGGGCTATCATTCAGAACCTCCACCCAGCTTCCGTTTGATGCTACTGTTGTCTACTATGGGGCTAATCCGCCGGAGCTCAGTGATATCTCTAAAATAAAGGGACCGATGCTCGGTCTGTATGCTGGCGAAGATCCAAGAATCAATGATGGAATACCGGATACTATTGCAAATTTCGTGAAGTACAAGAAACAGATCGAACTGAAGATTTATCCAAACACGAGACATGCCTTCGCGAACAATGACGGTGCAGCCTACGACAAACCAGCCGCTGAAGACGCCTGGGAAAGAACTTCCTCATTTTTCAGGAAGTATTTACAATGAAAGAGAAAGATGATCTGCTGAGCAACTGTTTCCTTACGTGGACGTCGGTGCTTGAAGAAAAGGAATTGGATAAGAATAAAATTGAAATAGGTCAGAATTCCGAGAAGAAGTAGATCGCTTTACTTTCTCATTGCTATCGAGATTGCGCTTACGGGGCATGCAGTAACGCAAGCGTTGCAGAAAATACAGTCCGCTTCCCTTATAGGGTCACACTTGTCCGTCCTGTACTGATTCCATTCGTCCGACCCTTCTGCAATCTTCTTGTCATTGCCAGTCCCCTTGTTTCCAGCGTTGAGGAACCACTCATAAACGTTGACCGGACATACATCCATGCAGGATCCATCTGCAATGCAGGATTCCCAGTCAACAGCAACGTTGGTTCCATGGATACCAAGCTTTGTCGGATAGACCTTTCCGTCCTTGTCCAGTCTATCCTTTCCCTAGGCCCTGACCTCGTGACCAGCGTGATTTCCTGTTATGGGAAACTCGTCCTGCTTATCGAAGAAATTGTCATCAATAGGTTTAGAATTGTAGTCAACCTTGGCCATATCTTGACAGAAAAAGATGATATTAATAATTTTTGAACTAAATTTCTCGAATCAAGGGATAGGACGGCAAGAAATGTGAGAAGAATTCTTAATTTCTTGGGCAATTTCGAAAAGTTTCTAACTTTTTTCGTAGGAGATTTGACAAAGTCTAACTCTCGGTTTGATCGCTCAAAAAGCATTAATACAGACTAATGATGGAGTGTTATGTTTTTCCCATACATGGCAACAGGTTTAGTGATCTCAACCAACGTGGGCGAGGATGCCCTCATTGCTCTGGTCGCTATAATTCTTCTGGCATTTCTATTTTATTCGATAAAAATTGTTCGAGAATATCAGAGGATTGTCGTATTCCGATTTGGCAGAGCTCTAGCACAAAAAGGGCCGGGTGTAGTCTTTATTTATCCCATAGTAGATGTTCCGGTAAGAGTAGATTTACGAGAGAGATATCTAACAATTCCTCACCAGACCTGTATCACCAAGGATAACGCGCCGGTCGATGTGGACTTCATCATTTATTTCAAGGTCATCAACGCTTCTGATTCAGTAATACAAGTGCAGAACTTCGAGGGAGCTGCGATGGGTATCGCTACAACCACCCTAAGGGCTGTGGTAGGAGACATAATTCTGGATGAAGTCCTCTCGAAGAGAGAGAACATAAACGCAATACTAAGAACGAAACTTGACGAAGTGACGACAAGGTGGGGTGTAAAGGTCACGAACGTGGAAATAAGGGAAATTTTGCCTCCAAAGAACGTTTCTGATGCAATGATAATGCAGATGAGTGCAGAGAGATCAAGAAGAGCAGTCGTTACAGAAGCGGAAGGAAAGAAACAGGCGACGATCACTGTTGCAGAAGGAGACAAACAGTCAAACATATTGAGGGCGGAAGGAGACAGACAATCTGCAATTCTGAGGGCAGAAGGTTACGCAATGGCTCTGACAACCATCTTCAATGCTGCTAAGGCTATAGATCAAAAGACGATGGCACTTCAATATCTAGACATGATGAAGACACTTGGATCAAGCAGTTCAACAAAGTACGTCATCCCAATGGAATTCACTGAAATGATCAGACCGTTTACTGAAACCTTAAAGGCAGCATCATCTGCATCAGCCTCAAATAACACGAAAGAATAAGTAGCACAATGCCGAAAGAACCAAGCAAGTTTACCGTAAAATACGGCTTCAGGGCAGTAGTCCCTTTAGCCATTATTCTTATTTTTGCATTTTATTTGCTGATTGAATACCTGATCACCGGAAGGAGCAACGACTTTCTGCTTGGTTTTTCCATTTTGTTTTTTGCAATTGCAATACTCCTCTTCCTGGGTTTCACCATAACTATTTCAAGCAGGATCACTAAAAAATACTTTCACCCTGAGACTATGGTCGGACAGACTGGCAGAGTTTTGAAAGGGGTGCCTGCGAACAACATTGGAACTGTGGTAGTGATAAGCGAGGACTGGAGTTTCGTTTGTGATGTGGACACCTATGACAACGAACTCGTCACGGTCACTGGAGTGCAGGAAGATAGTGTAACACTGAAAGTCAAGAAATCTTCCTGACCGTTGCTACACCCTCACTGTAGCTTACAACCTCGACTTCATCCCCAGCGCCAATGGACTCGGATGCCGTAGCCGTCCACTCTTCAGAGTGAACGTTGATGACACCCTGCCTCTGAGGTTCTATGTTTGTGACTGCCTTGCCTCTCTTTCCAACTATAGTTTGGGGTCCAACCTTTGCCGGACTGCTCATTGCGGCTTTTCTTATCCCAATAAGATAGAGGGCACCTATTGGCAGTACCGTTGCCTCCAGAGCTATTAGTGCATAGTTTGTTCCACCCAACACGGGTACCCTGGAAGCATAACTGACTCCCACCATAAGTATAAGACCACCTGCTATAACGAGAACGAGACCTCCCACCATGGCCAGTCCGTGGCCAAGTTTGATCTCCAAGAATATCAATCCGATGCCCAATACCATCAGGAGTACAGCAACGGGCTGAAAGCCAATCAACGAGACCCCCCAGAATCCCAGTGCCAGAGCAACTATCCCCGCTACACTCAACACGATTGAGCCGTGGAATATGTCAAGAAGGATCGCAACAGCACCGATCAGTATGAGAAAATCTGCGACTGTAGAATTGGAAAGGAACGATTCGAATTGTTGAACGTCATTCTCGACAAACGGATTTTGGGGAAGCCCCTGGTAGCCCAGTTTTTGAATAACAGTTGATAGGTTTTCTGATAGTCCAGTTATCAGACCTATTTCCGACGCATTCCGGGCGGTATATGCCTTGTTGTGTTCGACCATTTGGTAAATGGCAGATTGATTCCATCCATGCACTTCTGCTAAAGAGTCCATGAAGGCCAATGATGCATTTGTGACATGTTGCTGTTCTAGTGATGTCCCTCCTATGATGTACGGTTCAGAAGGACCAATGAAACTTGCGTTCCCCATATAGACGTAATTGGATGCCAGGGCTATGTATGAGCCAGCGGACGCGGCCATATCGCCTGAAGGTACGTAAGTAGTAACTTCTATGGTCTTTTCGGCTGCGATCGTATAATTCACCATTGCAAAGCCGTTGGACAGGTAACCACCGGGGGTGTTCATTACGATTATGACTGGGTCGTCGTGCGAAACAGCATAGTTCAGAACCTGTTGAAAATAATCTTGCGCTCCTCTGTCCACTGTGTAATTGAAATTTATTATGACCAATGAGCGTGAATCGGCGTGGCTTACCGGAATGGAGAATACTACCAGAAATGCTAGGAACAACACTAGTATCATTAGTGCGAACTTCATTGTTACTCATTTATAATAGAGAAATAAGGATTTCTTCGTTGAATTTCCCTTAAAGAGTGAAGCTAATATTAAGTATTTAACATCAATATTCTGAATTGATAGATGTGAGCGAAAAACCAGTCATTAACTATGGATTGGAGGGGATATACGTCGATGAAAGTTCTATCTCAAAAGTGGATGGTCAGAACGGCAGATTATGGTACAGGGGTTATTCCATCGAAAGTCTTGCAAGTCAATCAAACTTCGAAGAAGTCTCGTACCTTCTACTGAACGGTAGGCTACCTTCAAAACAAGAGTACGAGGAATACACAAAGAAGCTGAGAGAAAGAAGAGGTCTCCCGAAGGAGGTAATCGATGTTATCAGAGTCATGGCACCTGTGTCCCATCCGATGGACGTAATGAGAACTGCAACATCGATGCTTGTGATGTACGATAGTGACCCAAACAACCGCGATCTGGAAGCCACCAAGGACAAGATCATTACGCTCCTGGCAAAGACTCCAACAATAGCTGCCGCGACGGGTAGATTCAGGGAAGAGAAGAAGTACATTCCTCCAGACATTTCACTCGGTCATTCCGAGAACTTTCTCTACATGCTGAGCGGAAAGAAACCGAATGAATTTGAAGGCAAGCTCATAGACCTGATGTTTATTCTGCACGCAGAGCATAGCACCAACGCATCCACATTTTCCGTCCTCGTTACTGCGTCAACTCTTGCAGATGTATATGCCGCGA
Source organism: Thermoplasmatales archaeon (assembly GCA_014874235.1). Lineage (GTDB taxonomy): Archaea > Thermoplasmatota > Thermoplasmata > Thermoplasmatales. The sequence goes on along the minus strand of JACWAC010000048.1, from coordinate 1,011 downwards.
TTACAGCAGGAATTGGAACACTAAAAGGACCGCTTCACGGCGGAGCAGATGAGGCCGCACTTAACATGATGAATGCCATCGGGAATCCCGACAACACCGAGAAGTACATTGAGGAAGCGCTGGAAGGCAAGCAGAGGATCATGGGTTTTGGTCACAGGGTCTACAAGACATATGATCCGAGGGCTAAGCTAGTTAGAAACTACCTTGAGGAGAGTTTGACTAAGGAGCCCTCAGACGAGGTGAGGAGACTTCTGCAGATCGCTCTCAGGGCAGAAAAACTGATGGTGGATAAACTCGGAGCGACCAAGGGAATCTGGCCAAACGTTGATTTCTTCGCTGGACCGCTCTACAGAGTCCTCGGCATTGACAGCCACCTGTTCACTCCGATATTCGTTGCGTCGAGGACGTCCGGCTGGGGTTCCCACATCGTTGAGTATTGGCACAACAACAAACTCGTGAGACCGGTTGAATGGTACGTGGGATCTCTTGATACTCCTTACGTGCCAATGGACATGAGGTAGTCGAGACCATCTCGAAAGAGCCACAGGTCTGACAGGATGTTCTCCTCTATCATAGGGTGGTGAAAGGTTTAACTACCTTTTATTCATAGCCTGTTCACATGGCCATCTATCACGGAAGAGCAAGTACTAAGATAAGCGGCGGTAAACTCAGATCAAACAGACACAAGAAGAGGTTCGAACTGGGGAACGACCCCGCACAGACAGTACTTGGAAATACGAAGAGGAAGCAAGTCAAGGGTATGGGCGGAGACAGTAAATCGGTCCTTTTGAGCGGGAACGAAGTAAACGTCACAAACCCGAAGGACAAGGTTACCAAGAAAGTCAAGATTTTGAATGTTTTAGAAAATATTGCGGACCCACACTTTGCCCAGAGAAACATCATAACCAAGGGTGCCATCATAGTAACAGAGCTTGGAAACGCGAAGGTCACTTCAAGACCAGGACAGGTCTTGAAGTGACCTTCGCGTTTCCAAGCTCTGTTACTATGATG
>JACWAC010000185.1 GCA_014874235.1 Thermoplasmatales archaeon | reverse complement strand
GGGGGGGTCTTTCCTCTCCTCTTTATTAGTTCAGCCCAGAAGTTGGCGTGAGTGGATTCTATGGACGAAAGTTCCATCAGTTTCTTGGCAATACTCTCGTTCCGTTGACTTCGTCTCAGAGACGACATCGTCCTCTTTGAAATTCTTTCGTAGAGACTCGCATCGTTTAACTCGTTTTGATAAAAAGTCTCCGGGCTGTTTGCCATTCTGATAGATCCTTAAATGATTCTTAATTTTTTCGTGATTTTTGAATCACATGCAAAAAGTGTCAGGAAGAAATATATCATTTTATGCCATACTGGAGGGTGATTATATGACCCAGAATGTTTTGATTATGGGTGCGGCTGGTCGAGATTTCCACAATTTCAACACGTACTTCCGTGACAAGAAGGAGTATAACGTTGTGGGATTCACGGCAACTCAGATACCCAACATCGAGGGAAGGACCTATCCAAAGGAACTGGCAGGGAAACTCTACCCCAAGGGAATTCCGATTTATCCGGAATCTGACCTAACGAGGCTGATAAAGGAGAAGAAAGTGGATCTAGTCGTTTTTTCGTACTCAGACGTCCCTCACGAGTACGTTATGCACAAGGGATCTGAAGTCCTTGCTGCAGGGGCAAATTACCTTCTTCTAGGTCCAAAAGACACTCAGGTGAAGAGCAAGAAGCCTCTGATTTCGATCTGTGCAGTCAGAACCGGTTCGGGGAAATCTCAGACCACGAGAAGGGTGGAGGACATACTCATAGGTATGGGGAAGAAGGTCGTAGCGATAAGGCACCCAATGCCCTACGGAAACCTGCTCGAGCAGAAAGTGCAGAGGTTCGCGACCATGGAGGACATGGTGAAACAGAAATGCACGATAGAGGAGAGGGAGGAATACGAACCCCACATAAAGAGAAACGTAGTCATATACGCGGGAGTGGATTACGAGGCGATCCTGAGGCAGGCAGAGAAGGAAGGGGACATTGTCCTGTGGGACGGAGGGAACAATGACTTTTCGTTCTATAACAGCGATCTACAGATTGTGGTTGCAGACCCTCACAGAGCGGGACACGAAATGAAATACCATCCAGGAGAAGTCAACTTAAGGTCAGCTGATGTCATAGTCATAAACAAGGAGGAAACAGCCTCTCTAGAGAACATAAACATTGTCAGAGAGAATATCAGGAAAGTCAATCCGAATGCGATAGTGGTAGACGGAGCATCTCCGTTCTTCAGTGCAGATGCGGAGAAGGTGAGAGGAAAGAAAGTCTTGGCGATAGAGGACGGCCCAACTCTCACTCACGGAGAAATGAGCTATGGAGCTGCTGTGTTATTCGCGATAAAGTACGGGGCTTCAGAACTCTTGGACGCAAAAGAATTCGCCAAGGGAACGATAAAGGGAGTGTATGAGAAGTACAAGCAGATCCACAACTACCTCCCCGCAATGGGATATTCTCCGAAGCAGGTGAAGGATCTGGAAGGAACCATCAACTCAACTCCTGCAGACGTGGTAGTTTCGGGAACTCCAATCGACCTGACGAAAGTTGTGAAGATAAACAAGCCGCTGATAAATGTGAAGTACGAGCTTCAGGAGATAGGGAAACCAGACCTAACGGACATACTTGCAAAATTCGTCAAGACACACTAGCTGAACTTGATACTATTTTTTTTATTAGTTCTTCTTTACTTCCTTCCCATTCAACCTCTATTTTTTTTACTGTTTTAGCTGGCGACTTTGGGTACTTTGCCTCGAACACGCTGTAGGTCAGGCTCATCGATTTCAAAATATCAAACAATTTGTGTGAAGGGAAATCTTTCTTTACCCTTCTTCCCATTTTTCTTGTGACCGAGGTATCAAAATAAGTTTCCCAGAGGACGCGCTTCATCTCTTGATCAATACTGCGTTTATTCTTCCGCTCTGTCCTGGTCTTGAAGTGACCTTCGCGTTTCCAAGCTCTGTTACTATGATGGC
>JACWAC010000047.1 GCA_014874235.1 Thermoplasmatales archaeon | reverse complement strand
AAGGAAACGGAAGAAGTAATCTCACCTTCTTCTTGCCTTTTATTAAGAGATACTTTTAGACATATATATTTTAGAGAAAATGCGCATGTATGTGAGATTCTTGGATTGCGAGTGATAACTATGCTGGGACAATTTCCTTTATTCTACTCCTCATGAATGTTCTGACTGCGTTTCTGAGATGGCAGTATGCAGTGATGTACTTCCTCTTTCGTTCCATCAAATCAATAACCCTTTCTGTTTTCACAGTATCGTGATCCAGATAGGTGATCCTATAGCTCCTCCCCACTATGACCCTTACCCTATTTCCGCGTTCTGCTCTTCTGCCCATTTCGCTCATGGGATAGCTACCGTTGAACCACCTCGCAGTCTCTTCTATCCAACCAGATGAGAGCATGTTCTTCGTGAGTGCTCTCTTAAGCACTATGCTTCTTCCAGACGGCCAGAGATAAAGAGTAAATATCATATGGTGATTTCAGGGCAATGGTCAAGAGAACCTACCTATCGATAATATTCAGTACAGAGGGTGAGAGACCCTCAGAAATTATAACACGGCTGCAGTCTCTTGGCTTCAGTCCAATAACGGGAACAAGGGACCTTGTGTACGAATGGGGCGATCACGCGACAGTTTCAGATGCGATTTCTTTGATCGATAGAGTTCACGCGACCCTGGGCGGATACAACGTACTGTTCACTGCCGAGACGATTGACGAGAGATAGGAATCCGTCTGACGTAACCGCAATTGTTGCAGCTGATAGTTATATTGGAATTGTTTATTCGAACTCTTCCACCACTCGAGTAGATTCCTTTCTTGCACTTCTTGCATACCCACGTCCTGGCGTCGTCCAAAACCTTTGACTTGTATTTTGTTGAATACAGGTGGATGAGTTCATACTTTCTGTTCGCATTCTTCACTTTTTTATCCTTCTCGTCCTCGATTGCAAGTCTGAACAATTCTTTCATCCTTTCTTCCGCAACTCTTCTTTCACTGTTCTTTGGCATTTAGAAAAACTCCGGAAGGTGATGCCACAATCTCTCCTTCTTGCAATATCAGTTCTCCTCTGAGGTAAACCAGATCGGGGAATACTCCCTCAAACTTCTCGAAAGGGGTCCAGCCGCACTTCGAGTGAAGTTCGTCTCCTCTAATCTCTGTGGTATTCTTTAGGTCCATGGAGATGAAATCAGCATCGTACCCAGCTGCAATGTAGCCCTTGTTCATCTTGCATATCTCGGCTGGCTTTTGCATAAGGGTGGAAACTGCCTTCTGAACAGATATCAGTCCCTTCTTGTGGAGTGCCAGAACGAGAGGAACTCTGGTCTCCGCTCCCGGGAGCCCGGAAGGAGAGTCCTTGAACACCTCCTTTTCTTGAATGGTGTGAGGAGCGTGATCTGACGCTATAACATCCAGTGCCTGAGAGTTGACGTTCGCTAGCATCTCTTCCTGAACTGACTTCTTCCTGAGTGGCGGATTGACCTTACCGAATGATCCAATCCCTATCGAGTTGTTCAGCAACAGATGGTGCGGTGTAAGTTCTGTTTTAAATCCCAGTGACTTTGCAAATTCCAGTGATCGTACCGAAGTGAGGTGTGCAACGTGAACATCCGATAATTTATATTTGAAAATGAGTTCAATTGCTTCTAGCTCGCATTCCAGAGGCCTGCTCATATCATGAGATACCAGGTTTTCATTCTCCCTCTTGTTCCGATCTATACATTCCTGCAGTTCAGCGTGAACGACCTTCACCTTGTTTTGCCATTCGCTGTTTTCGAGATCGGTCAAGAGCCCTCCCGTGGACTTGCCGAGGAATATCTTCTGGCCGATGGCTTCTGGTATCGAAACTTCAGATGCAGCCTGGTAAAGACCGAAGTCCGCATAGCTTCTTCTTATGGAAGCTAACTTCGAATTGAAAGCATCTCTATCAGTAATGGGTGTCCTGTTGTTGGGCATGTCGCACACCGTCGTGGTTCCACCATGGACGGCGGAAAGTGATCCGGTACCGAAATCCTCTTTGTGTGTTTCACCCGGGTCCCGAAAGTGAACGTGCATGTCCACGCCTCCTGGCAGAATGTACCCAGGAATGTTCTTTACGTTCATTCCTGACAGTTCGTCCCTGACCTCTTTGATCTTACCGTTTTCTACCACGACATACTTGTCCCTAAACTCACCGTTTATATAGAAAAATCCGTGGAATGCTTCCATTACCTTTTCTCCGCCACTAGCAATTTCCTGAATATCGGGCCCCTCGGTTCCACTTCATAAAATATCTCTGCAGTGAAAGTTGAAATCGATGTGTCTGTGTCCTTCCAGCAGTCCGGTTCCATCCCCGCTTTCCAGCAGACCGCATTCAGGAAAGCCTTTCCGTCCATCTTGTCGTCAACAGCAACCTGCGGGAGCAGGAGACCCGATAGAGCGTCCCTTTCTGCGATGAGTCCGTCCCTTCCTATTTCTATTTTCGATGGTAGCTCTTTCCTGTTCTTGACGTTCAGGACAGCTGGTGGGCTGAGCAGCGAGACTTCCACTATGATGTTGTCCATCTCATCCTTTGTTACCGGCGAGAACCTTGGATCTTGGACTGCAGCAGCGATGGCGCTCTTAATGACCCCCTCTCCGAGCGGATAAACAGGCTCTGGGAAACCTATGCAACCTCTGAGCTCTCTTGAGGTGTTCGTGAGGGTGGTAAATACACCCCTCTTCTCCACGAACTTTCCACCATAACTGTTCTTTACGATTAACTTGATGTCAATATACTCCTCAATGGCCCTCCTAGCCATCTTGGTCGCTATCTCTCCATCCTCATCGGTGTATTCCTGCACCATCATACTCCTCGCTTGTCTCCCCAGATAAACTTGTGCAATTGTGGCAGTACTCTGACATTTAATCTTTCTTTTAATACTTTTTCGGTGAGCTCCTTCAGATTTTTTCCGCCCTCAGGCTGGAAAATCACTTCACCATCGAACGGATATTTCTGGATTATCGACTTTGCGAACTCGTAATCCTTCTCGTCAGCTATCACAAACTTGAGATAGTCCTTTTCCGCAAGCAACTCGATATTCTCGTAGATGTTGTGTTCTACCATATTGGAAGATGGCCCTTTTATGTCCATAGCTATTATCATGTTATCATCAGCTGGTACATCATCGACAGAAATCGACCCGCTAGTTTCGAGAATCACCTTAAACTCTTTGTCAAGCAGCTTGTACATCAGAGGGTAGACCTCTTTTTGCAGCAGAGGTTCTCCTCCAGTAACACACACAAACTTCGTCTTGTAACCAGAGGCTTCCTCAATCAAACTCTCCACAGTCCTGTTATCTCCACCAGAGTAGGAGTACTTGGTATCGCAGTAAGTGCATCTCAGGTTACAGCCAGATAACCTGATAAAAAAAGTAGGAATTCCGATGAAGGGTCCCTCCCCTTCGATGGAATGAAAAGTTTCGATCACCGTCAGCATTTCTTACTGGTAAATACACGATGGAAATAAAACTTTATGATTCCGATTTCGAGAGCGTGATCTCGCAGTCGTACTTGTCCTTAGAAATGGGGTCTTTCTTGATTACCTTGTATGAAGGAAGCATTGATTCTATGAGGGCATCTTCGAACGTTCCGCAGAACGCGTTGTTGGTATCCAGTGCAAGTGAGTAGTAGATGCAGTTGTTCCTCTTTATCACGATATTTCCATCCTTTTCGATTGCCGTGGCCATGCACCCAAGGCTGTTGTAAAATGTCAGTAGATCACTTATGTCCTTTGATTTTGTGCCCTCTTCCTTGACGATCCTCTCTCCTGCCCTCCTAAGGAAGTCCTGTACCCATATCGTTCCATTTTCGGTAGTGAGCTCATCCAAGAGAATCTTCAGGAGTAAGTCGTACTTCTTTGGAAAAAGCTTCATGCCGTTCGCTGAGATGCTGTACGTCTTCTTTGGTCTCCCAATCTTGGTCTTGACGAATTTGTATTCAACAAAACCCCTGCTTTCGAGCATGGCGAGATGTTCCCTGATAGCATTGCTTCTGATATTTAGCTTGTCGGAGAGTTCATAGACCACACTAGGCTTCTCCAAAAGTTCTTCTAGTATCCTCTGCTTGCTATTTCCCAGAGTGGTTAATTCTTCCATCCTTCGTACTTTATTTAAAAAGCGTATTTAACATTTATTACTTTAGACAGGAAAAAATGTTTAAATAGCATTATTCAATTGTAATTTACGATGATTCCTAACGTTCTCTCTATAAAGGACCTAAGTGTCTCGGTCGGAGAAAAGGAAATACTTAAAAGCGTCACTATCACTGTAAAGTCAGGGGAGATTCATGCACTCATGGGACCAAATGGGACAGGAAAAAGTACCCTTGCCCATACGGTCGTGGGCAGCATCAGATACAAGGTGAACAGCGGAGATCTCTTCTTGAACGATGTCAATCTCAGGGATCTACAAGTGTATGAAAGAGCGAGAGCTGGACTCTTCGTTGCTTTCCAGGAACCTGTTACGGTCCAAGGGTTGAGATTCCTCAACTATCTGAGAACCGCCTATTCCTCTCTGCATCCGGACGAAAAACTGGAGTACAAGAAATTCGTGGAAGAGGTGAAAGAATTACTGGCATTCTTCGGCCTAGACAGCTCGTTTGCTGACAGGGGTCTAAACGAGGGCCTGTCCGGCGGAGAAAAGAAGAGGATGGAAGCACTGCAGATGTTGATTCTCAGGCCGAAATTCATAATACTGGACGAGATCGATTCGGGGCTGGACGTAGATGCCCTGAGGGTCGTCTCAAAGGCAATAGCAAGGGCGAAGGAGAACGGAGCTGGAATAATCATCATCACACATTATCAACGAATTCTGGATTACATAAAACCGGATTTCGTCCATGTCCTGATTAACGGCCGGATCGCTGAGAGCGGAAATGGTGACCTGGCAAAGTTGATTGAAGAGAGGGGCTACGAATATTATAAGGGAGGTGAAATAGATGCAAAAATTGGATGATGTTGAAGATGTCAAGAAATTGAATGAGATCAAGTACGATTTCATAACAGACCTCAAGCCTGTTTACCAGACAAAGAAGGGACTGAGCAGGGATGTAATTGAGGAAATGTCAAGGGAAAAGAAGGAGCCGGACTGGATGAAAAAAATAAGGCTCAAGGCATACGAAATATTCCTTTCGAAACCTGTGCCTACCTGGGGGCCGGATCTTTCCGAGTTGAATTTTGATGATCTGACTTACTATACAAGGCAGGAAGACAGGAAAGCAAACAACTGGGAGGATGTACCTAAGGAAATCAAGGACACTTTTGACAGGCTGGGAGTACCGGAAATGGAGAAGAAGTACCTTGCCGGTTCGGTTGCCCAGCTCCAGTCAGAAGGTGTCTATTCAAGGCTCAGGAAACAGTGGGAGGACAAGGGGGTCATATTCATGGATATGGACAGTGCCGTCCAGAAGCACCCTGACATAGTCAGAGAGCACTTCGGAAAGATAGTGCCTCCTTCTGACAACAAGTTCGCTGCGCTGAACACGGCCGTGTGGTCGGGTGGTTCGTTCCTCTATGTTCCTAGCGGAGTCCAATTGGACCTGCCTGTTCAGGCATACTTCAGGATGAATAGTGCCCTGGAGGGACAGTTTGAGAGAACACTGATAATTGCTGAGCCCGATGCCTCGGTACATTACATCGAGGGTTGCCTGCCCGCAGAGGAACTTGTCAGCAAGGGGGACTCCCTGGTCCCGATCAGCAGCGTTGGCGTTTCGGATAACGTCGTGACTCATTCCGGAGAAAATTCTCGGGTGACCAGAACGTTCGAAAGACCGTATGATGGTACAATGATGACATTCGTTCCGCTCTCAAAAGGCAACTCTTTCAAGCTCACGGTTGAGCATCCGGTTCTCGCGATCAAAAGATCCTCTGTATCTACAGAAAGAAAACCCCGCAATGGCTGGAAGTCAGAGGTATCAACTCAAAAACTGATTACAGCGAAGCCGGATTATGTCAGGGCAGAACAGCTGGAAGAGGGGGACTTTATCGTTTATGTAGCGCCTACAGAGTCGAAAGACAACGAAGGAATGACTCCGGAGTTGCTCAGGGTGCTGGGTCTGTATGCGGCAGAGGGATCTGTCAGCTACAACAAAGCGATCAAGACTACGGTGCTTGCCTTCAGTTTTGGCAAATCAAAGAAGGAGAAGGATCTGGCCACCGAACTTTATGATCTTCTTAAATCTCTGGGTGAGCAGGCAAATTTGATAAAGACTGCTGGTGGATACTACACGGTCTCATCCTACTCCAAGAAGTTGATTGAACTCTGTGAAACCCACGTTGGCAAGGGTGCAGCAGAGAAGAAGCTGTCCAAGGTCTTAATGGAACTCCCTCCTGAGAAGCAGCGGATATTGCTCGATAATTACCTTAGAGGAGACGGCAACGTTTACGTGAAGAGACCGTTCAAATCAGTCATGGTCAGGGCATCGACAGCAAGCAAGATGCTGGCATTCCAGCTCCAGGAGATTATTGCTAGGAACGGAACATTTGCAAATCTGTCCATAAGAAAGGGTGGCGATGACACGATAGTGGGCAGAAAGATTAGAAGAAAGGATCAATTCATCGTACAATACACAGAAGACAAGAGACACTCACAGGTGAGGAAGGCGGGAAATAATTTCTATGTGCCTATACGGAAAATAATCAAGGAGAAATTCAAGGACAAAGTTTACAATCTCGAAGTGAGCAAACAGAACTCCTATCTTGTTAAGGGGTTCGCAGTCCACAACTGTACCGCACCAACCTACAGTCAGTATTCACTCCATGCTGCGATTGTAGAAGTGTATGTGAAGAAAGCGGCGAAGGTCAGGTATACTTCTGTCCAGAATTGGTCTGATAATATCATCAACGGCCCAACAAAGAGATCGTGGGTGGAGGAGAGAGGAAGAATGGAGTGGGTACAGGGTTCACTTGGTTCCAAGATTACCATGACATATCCATCATCAATACTAAGAGGCGAATATGCAAGTACCTCTAACCTGAATGTTGCACTAGGAGTAGGTCCAGTATGGAAGGACAACGGTGCTAAGGTAGTTCATGCAGCACCAAACACCACTTCCAAGATAGTCGCAAAGAGCATATCGGGGAAGGGAGGTATGGCCGTCTACAGGGGACAGTTGAGGATAAATCCCGGAGCGTACAATTCAAAGGCGTCCGTTCAGTGTGATGCACTCATACTTGACGATATGTCGAAGAGCAACACATATCCACACAACGAGATTCTAGAGGAAAGCGCTTCATTCTCGCACGAGGCTTCCGTAGGAAAGATTTCAGAGGAACAGGTGGACTACCTTATGAGCAGGGGTATCAGGGAAGAGGACGCAAGATCACTTATAGTGCTGGGATTCCTGGACGACGTTCTCAAGGAGATTCCACTGGAATATTCCATTGAATTCAACAAGCTAGTAAGACTTGAAATGAGCAAGTACGGTGCTGTAGGGTGAGCCTGGAAGAAATCATCACGGAGAAGAAGAAGGTAGCAGATACTCTGCCTATCTTTTCTGAACACGATTCTCCGTCTGTGAAGAGCTACACTCTCCTAAAAGATAGCGACCTTCTACCTCTGTTCAGGTCGACAAAATCCGGCTGCGCAGGTATGCAACGGAACATCACTACCAACAACGGTTCTCCCTGCAGACTGTTCGGTGGGGGGCCCGCCAAATTCCTTTCGGTAAGTGATGCAATTTCGCAAGGACTGATGAAGGCTGAGGATCTTTTCAACGACAACTATGACAAGCTGAGCGCGATTAACCAGGGATACTTCAACGACGGATTTTATCTTGGCATACCGGCAAAGTACCAGGAAGACAAGATGATCAACATCCTTCATACTGGTGACAGAGATTTCAACGTCCGGAACCTGTACTCGGTAGGCAACAATTCATCTGCCAAGATTCTCGAGAACTTTTTAGTCACCGGCAACACTTCCGTATCACAGGGCACCGTCATCAGAATCGGTGAAAACTCATCTCTGGACTATTTTCTACTCGAAGATGAAGAAAATGCAGAACTGAGTTATCTGGAGAGGACAATAGTTATGGAGAGGTATTCCACGCTGAAGATCCACCACCTATCGCTTCCCGGAAAGAAGAGCATTTCGAGGTTCAGGATCATTCAGACTGGAGAGCATGCAGAATCGCGCTACTATGGCGCTGCACTCGGGAAAAAGCAGGAGCATCTAGATCTCGAAGTGTATACCGACCACGTAGGTGTCCATGGAAGGAACGATATTGCCTTCAAGGGAATCCTCGGAGGAAAGTCATCGCTGATATTCAGGGGATTCATAAGGATAGAGGAAAAGGCGCTGAACGTTGAGTCGTTCCTTATGGCAAACCTTTTGCTACTTACGAAGGAAGCGGCAGGAAACGCTCTACCCGTTCTTGAAATTTTCAATGGAGAAGTAAAGGCAAAACACGGAGAATCTGTTTCCAACATTTCGGAGGAACAGACCAACTACTTGATGAGCAGAGGACTCGATCCAAGAGAGGCAAAAAAGGCTGTTATAGAAGGCTTTATAAGTCCTATCATTTATCCACTTCCAGAAGATATTTCCAGAAAGTATCTTCAAATTGTGGAAGAAGTGATAGGAAATGATTAGTACCTATGGAAAGAAGGAAGATTTCCCAATTTTCAAGAAGAAGGTAAATGGAAAGAGCATAGTCTATCTTGACTCCACGGCTACTACCCAGAAACCGAAGCAGGTTCTCGATGCCATAATCAACTATTATGAGGATTACAATGCGAACGTACACAGATCCGTCTACAAGCTGGCCGACGAAGCAACTGAAATGTACGAGAACTCCAGGACAAATGTGGCGAACTTCATAGGAGCCAAGAGTAACGAGATTGTATTCACAAAGAACACGACTGAGAGCCTCAATTTACTATCATTTACCATCGGTGAATCTCTTAAGAGAGATGATAGAATTTTGATCACGTCTATGGAACACCACAGC
>JACWAC010000184.1 GCA_014874235.1 Thermoplasmatales archaeon | reverse complement strand
AAATAACATGGAAACAAGAAATAATCGAACCGAATGGAACGCGGGGAGGGGGAATTGGACTAATGAATTCGAATCCCTCAAGGGAGTACGGAAAAAGGCAATACGTCAGTCTGAATTGATACCGCCAGAAACATTGGACGTACTTATAGAGGTGTGGAAAGAGAGATTTCCATTACGGGAAGTCTCAAACGATCTGGGGGAATTGCTGGAGGTACTTGAGTAATGGAAGAGATCGAAGAAGGATTCAAAGCACCTAGTAACAAAGGAAAATAGAGTGACTAAACAAGGGACGGAACAAACCACGGGTTATAGTTAGGTTGCAGTTGCGACACCCCCCTCTTTACTTAGTGCATTAAATTCGCTGAATTACGGGGCTTTTTCATAACACCAGGTTAAAGGCTATACTTGGGATATAGTTGACAGATAGCCATATCCCCTTTAATATACTGATTGGCTGAGTATAAGTCGAGTTCTCGAAACATTTGCTATGCCTAAAATTTAATTTTTATCCCCTGCGTCTTGACTCCTCTTTCTCAAAGTGGTTGTCAAAAAGGTACGAATTTTGATGAAGATAGTGTTTTACTGCAGTCCAACTAAATAATATAGTAATCAATAACCTGAATATTGCCCACTATAATAGGCAATATTCTTATAGTAATATTGCATATATGGAATGAATGGAAAAGTTCGAGTTGCGTTTTATCATTTCAGATCAGCTGAAGGACCTCAACGATGTGGGTAAAGCTATCCCAAGGACGGCCTTCCCGAAGCTACTTTCCTATCAAGGGTCATCTGCTTTTGTAGTCAAGGGCGTAAGAAGGTGTGGTAAGAGTACGTTGCTTAAACAACTGATTTTAGCCAAGTTTCCTGACTCATTTTACTATTTCAATTTCGATGATGAAAGGCTTTTTAGTTTTTCGGCGGAAGATTTTCAGCACTTGATGGAATCTTTTGTTGAGGTGCATGGCAAGAGAGAAAACGTCTTCTTTGACGAAATCCAGAATATCAAAGGGTGGGAACTCTTCGTTAATAGGCTTCTGAGAAGCGGTTACCGTGTCTTTTTGACTGGATCAAATGCAAATCTATTGAGCAAGGAACTGGGTTCCCATTTGACAGGTAGACACGTGGATCTAGAGTTATATCCTTTCTCATTTGTCGAGTTTTTGCGAGCCAGGGGTGTAGCCGATATTGGTATGGAACTCGATTCTACAGAAGGAAGAGGAAAGATTGGCAGAATGTTCATAGACTATTTTGAGAGGGGAGGGATGCCAGAAGCGGTAGTATTTTCAAACGAGTCATATCTCATCCAGCTGGTGGGAGATGTTATAAGAAGAGACATCCTGAGCAGATACAATATCAGGAAACAAAATGAATTGAATATTCTTTCTAGGTTTGTATTGGCTAACACGGGAAGAGAGATAACCTATCGTTCACTTTCAAGAAATTTTTTGAAGAATAGTGAGGTCACGGCCCAAAAGTACTTAAATTACTTGACGGAGACATATCTTGTTTTCGAAGTCAAGAGATACGACAAAAAGATTAAACGATTCGACAAAAATCCGAAGAAAATATATTGTATTGATAATGGCATAATTTTGAAAAATGTCCCTTCATTCTCGAAGAGTGATGGTGCTTTATTGGAAAATATAGTGGCCGTTCACTTGAAGAGAATTGGTAAGGAGTTCTATTACTTGAGAGATAAGAATGGTGCCGAAGTTGATTTTGTGATTCCACAGACGGGAGAGGCAATTCAAGTTTGTTACAAATTAGATGAAGGAAATATTGAACGCGAAATCAAGAGTTTGGCAACAGCTTCAAGAACTTTTAGAATCAAGAACATTTTGCTGCTGACAATGGACCAGGAGAGGATTATCAACTTCGGTGACCTCAAAATAAATGTCAAACCAGTCTGGCGGTGGCTGATTGAAACAGAAGCCGGAATGGTAGAGAGAAAATTCATAAATAGCCTCTAAGACCAGGACTCCTATTC
>JACWAC010000183.1 GCA_014874235.1 Thermoplasmatales archaeon | reverse complement strand
AACATACGATTAAAGAGGTTGGATATAATATGGTTGGAAAGATAGTGAAGGCTGAAAGGCTCGAAACAGAAAAAGAAGAAGTGGAACTGCAAAAACTGGTATCTGAAGTGATATCAGAAGTCAGAAGAGATGGAGACGGGGCAGTAAAAAAGTACACCAAACTCTTCGACAAGGTAGACGTTGACCCCATCTTGATGGAAAAGAATCGGATAGAATCATTGCTTAGCAGGGTTCCTGAAGACGTGAAAGAGCTTATAGACACCAATATTTCAAGAATCCAGAAATTTGCAGAGTTTCAGTTGTCGATGTATAGGGACATGGAACTAAAAGTCGACGAAGGAGGTACCCTCCTTGGCCAGAAAGTCGTACCGATTGAGTCTGTGGGAGTCTATGTACCTGCGGGGAGGTTCCCCCTTCTTTCTTCCGCTCTTATGGGGATAGTGCCGGCAAGAGTCGCAGGGGTGAAAACAATTATCGCGGCAACGCCTCCCGGAAAAGACAAACCAGATCCTGCAGTTGTCTATGGAATCGTAAAGGCCGGAGCCACTGAAATTTTGCAGGCAGGAGGAATTCAGGCAATTGCAGCAATGGCATTTGGCACAGAAAGCGTGAGAAGGGTCGATAAGGTTATTGGTCCAGGAAACAAGTATGTTAATCAAGCAAAGAGAACTGTCTTCGGAAACGTAGGAATCGACCTGCTTGCTGGACCGAGTGAAGTATTGATCATTGCCGATGAAACCGCAGACCCAGTGAAGGTAATGTACGATCTTCTGGCGCAAGCAGAACATGATGTTGCAGCAAGGAGTTGTCTGGTAACAACATCAAGGAAACTTGCAGACGATGTGCTGGATAGAATGGACGGTTTCATAGACTCGCTCTCCACGAAAGAGATTCTCAAGACATCTTGGGACCAAAAGGGATCCATAGTTCTTTGCGACAATGTCGTCGAGGCGATAGAATATTCAAACTCTTACGGACCCGAACACTTGGAGTTACATTTGTCGGAAGAATCAGAGAAACTGGCCTTCAGGGATCTCAAGAATTATGGCTCTTTGTTTCTTAACGAAGATACCCCGGTAGTATTCTCAGACAAGCTTATTGGAACGAATCATACACTTCCCACGAACCGAGCGGCGAGATACACAGGCGGATTGTCTGTAGGAGCCTTCCTTAAGATACTAACCTATCAGAAGGTGCTGTCAAAGGGTTCCAAAGAAAATCTTGCAAACAGAGCATACCGACAGAGTGTCAAGGAAGGACTTGCGGGGCATGCGAAATCTGCCTTCTTAAGAATGACCTAACACACCTGAGGGCAATTTTCTCTCTTTTATTTTGATTACGATTTTCACTTTACTGGACAGCTTCACTTATTTTATAGACCTTAGATGATTAGAACAGTTTAAATATGAACGTTCTGTTTTACGAATCATGCCCGCAGAAGACGACTTTGTTGCAGCCATTGAAGCTTCTAGAAAATCCTCAGAAGATGGCTCAGTGGTAATTTACAATCTCACAAAGGATCTTGACTTTTCTGACCCGAGGAGAGTTGCAAACGCACTTGCCTCTGTATTTTTCGGAAGAGACGCCGTAAACTGGTTTAAGGTTGATGGAGATCACATCGAGTTTGTTCCAAAATATAAAGTGAAAATTCTCTTAGCAGAAGAGCATAGCAAACTTCTCTCCGAAACTGTAGATGATTTCTTGGCCGATTTGAAAAAGAACGAAATAAATCAGAAATTTGCCAGACAGATAAAGGATGTATCCGCAAACGAGGAAAGAGTTCAGAGAGCTATCGGGTTGTCTGCGATTAGTTCTTTTTTGAACAAACCCTTTCAACGAAAGGACGACAAGGTAGAGATCGAAGATCAGCTGTTCACAGAAATGCTCGGCTTTCTCGAGATTAGGACCCCTAATGATACTGATTTGATAGACTGGGAAAACCTACCCATCTAGTTCAAGAACGTGTAGTATTTCGGAACCCATTCAAAATCTCAGAGTGCGCTTTCGAACTGCTTTT
>JACWAC010000046.1 GCA_014874235.1 Thermoplasmatales archaeon | reverse complement strand
GTTGCCGAGCTAGGTCAAAGGTGCCAGATTGAGGGTCTGGCTCCGTAGGGATCCGAGGGTTCAAATCCCTCCCTCCGCATTCCATATCCGGTATAATGCAGTTCTGATTGCGATATTTGCAAATCAGGAACGGAGAAGCGCCTGACAAATTAAGGGAAATCCACAAGAAGGCCGAGTTACTCAAAAAGGAGAAAAGGGATATGGGGGAAAATTCACCAAAGAAGTTGATAAGGAAAATTAGGTATTCTCCCCTAAGTGGAGAAAACCGTGGATATGAAGTATTTCTCGGAGATTAAATGCATACTTTGCAGTATTAGGTAGCTTAGCGTGAAGTTATGTTTGGCGTTCAGTAACTAGGCTAGCAAATTTTTGTTTGCCTTAGAAATAAACAGGTCGGAATAGGCAATTCAATGCAGTCGGCTAATGTATTTGCCTGTGTTGAATCACTTAAGATATTTCCAATAAATTTCGAAGAATTTTGAATAGGTGTCGCTGTACCTTGCTAACAGGAACCTTTCGAGCAATTCTGAGTGTCCGTTGTCAAAACTTTCCAGCGCATGAAGGTAGGAGATTCTTTGACTTCTCCTAATTATGAGGGGCGGATATCTGTTGTTTACCAAAATAGTGTTGATAAGAAATCTTCCAACCCTTCCGTTTCCGTCTTCAAATGGATGAATACGTTCGAACTTGCCGTGAAAGATAGCGGCTATCTTTAATGGATGTATCTTTCCGATGTTCACTTCATACCAATTTAGCAACCCTTGAATATCTTCCTTGACTCTTTCTGGAGGAGTGGTTTGTATACGCCTGCCAAGTATGTAGTTTGGCACAGTCTTATAGCCAGGATTTATATCGGTATCTCTGACCAGCATCTTGTGTATCCTTAGGACGTCCTTCTCTGCTATTTTGAATTTGTTGTGAACGATCAACTCTACTACTTCCCTGGAATTACGGGTATCATATGTCTCCCGCAAATCTTTACCCTTTATCGAGGTATTTTCATACATCACCATGAGAACATCTTTTAGAGTCAGAGAATTTCCCTCAAGCGCGTTGCTTTCATAGGTGAAATTAGCTGTGAACCTATCGAACAGGTCTCGGAGGGCCACTTTGCTAATTTTCCTGATTACAGATCTGTACTCTACCTTGGAAAATTCAATTTTCTTTAGCTTCTCTTCAGTGAATATATAGTCGGCATGAAAGTTCCTAAGAACATATCTTAAGTTTTCCGTTTTCTCCTTATCTGCCAAAATCCTCTCAAGTTCTTCTTTTGGTTGCCCTTTATAAATAATCTCTAGAGATTTGACTTCCCCGTTAGGTAATCTTACTGATCTTGCCGCGTAACTATACTCGTTACCTTTGATTTTCCTGGTTTTGAAGTACATAATGACGGTTATACCTACCAAAATATAAGTCTTGCTATTTTGTAGGTGTAAATTTTAGCATGCGGACGTTTTAATGAAGGGTATAATGCGCTACTTCAGCAATCTCTCTAGCTATCACATACTTGGTCTTTGGTGTCCGCACACCTCAGAAGAATCAGAGGATTCTGTCGTTCTTGGCACGACTTCAACAATTCTGGTTATTCAATGTCCCATCTGGCATCACTGTTTGGCAAAAAAGAGGCAGCTCCCAGATAGGGACCGCTCAAATTGGCATGATCTAGGTTGGTATCGTCCAAGTTGACATGAAACATGCTGGCTTCATTCAGGTTGGCTTCAAACATATTAGTCTGCATCTGAGGATAGTCGGGGCAGCTGAAGTTTGCCCCTTGCAGATCCGCGCTCACAAAGTTTGCGTATTGAAGATTAGAGCACTGGAAGCTCGTATCTGGCGCTGTTATCGACACTTAGCTCAATGCACCGGTACCCGACGTGGTTGTATTGAGTGGAGTCGAAAAGTCAGCTCCCGTGAGATTTGCATCGTTGAAGTTGTCTCAAACGAGGTAACCGTTCGTGAAGTTGGCATATTGCAGACTGTCGCCAGTGAAGTTTACGTCAACAATAGCAGAGTTGGCAAAATCGCTGTGCTTAAATGAGTCATTGACAAGTTCCCCTTTGTCGATGCAGGAGTTGGTCGCGTTAACTCCGTTGTCTGTCACCCCGTCGATTTTTACATTCGCAAGGTTTGCGTCCGGCGAGATGACGTTATCAGATGATGATAACGAGTACAGACCAACAAGTATCCCTGCAGAGGCTGAAGCTCCTACGAGGATACCAATTACCAGCATGGAAAGAGCGAGGCGGTTGAGAATGCCTTTATGGTCTTTCATGCTTCAACGTCCCTTTTTATTCTTGTTTTTACCATATGGCCAATTTACACGTCTGTTAAGCAACCCTAAATAGTTATCACCATGTCGATATCTGCACTTGTCCCATACTTTGCGTAACTCGCGGATCCCAGTAGAAAAGTTCTGAATTTGATCCGTATATACTTTCTCTGATGACTTCTAGGCGGCAATACCTAGTATGGAGATAATCTCAACAAAAGTTGAAAAGGAACCAAAAGAGAAGTTGAAAAAGTTATATTATATCAACTGGAGCGAAGTAGCCCGAGAATCATTAAAAGCCAGAATCGAGGATTTCACGAGTAGACCGAATTGGGGTGGGACAAGCCTTTTAGTTGATTAAAATTAATTTTGTAAAGTGTAATACGGTAGGATGAATTTCATTTGATTTAATGTAATAGATAAAGTTATTATAAGATATTCCCTAGTGGATTGCATGAAAAATTCTATTCTATCTAATAGAGATACTTTTCCTCTCTCCGAACTAAAAAAGATTGAACTAATTGACAATAAAGAACTAGTAGATTTCATTACTCGCTACGTTGAACTCATGGAACCGAACTCGGTGTTTGTGGTCACAGATGCGGAAGAAGATCGCGAATACATCAGAAACAAGTCACTGGATAATGGCGAAGAGACTCGGCTGAAGAGAGCAAATCACACTTACCACTTTGATAATTACTATGACCAGGCAAGAGATAAGGAGAACACTAAGGTTCTAACAAAAGAAGGACAGAAACTTCCATTTATAAACACTGTGGAGCGCGAATCTGGACTGAAAGAAGTAGAAGGTCTGATGAAAGGCATAATGAGGGGAAGAACGATGCTCATTGGTTTCTTTTCCCTTGGACCCAAAGAATCTCCATTTTCTTCGAAGGCAGTGCAGATTACTGATTCTTACTACGTTATGCACAGTGACATGATGCTTTACAGGACAGATTTCGATTATTTCGCGCACCATCCCGAAACCGATTTTCTCAAGTTCGTCCACAGTCAGGGTGAGGTTGATTCCAGAAAGGTGAGTAAGAATCTCAAGGAAAGGAGAGTTTTCTTTGACTTAGAGGGGAACAAAACTCTATCAATTAACACTCAGTATGCAGGAAACACAGTGGGACTCAAGAAACTAGCATTCAGGATAACGATAGCAAGGGCGCTGAAGGAGGGTTGGTTGTCAGAGCACATGTTCTTAATGGGCGTCAATGGAAAAGATCACAGAGTGACTTATCTCACAGGAGCATTCCCATCAGCGTGTGGAAAAACATCCACCTGCATGGTCCCTTCAGAGAGAATCGTGGGTGATGATCTCACGTTCATAAAGGACAAAGAAGGAGTAGCAAGAGGCATAAATGTAGAAAACGGAGTGTTTGGGATCATAGACGGTGTGAATGAAGCGGACGACAGTACTATCTGGAAAGTCCTTTTCAGTGAAGATGAAGCCATTTTCTCAAACGTTCTAGTCAATGATGGGAATCCTTATTGGAATGGAATGGGAATTCCAATTCCGGAATCAGGGGAAAACCATAGCGGTGATTGGAAGAGAGCTAACAAGGACGCGGCGGGAAAAGAAATTACCCCGTCGCACAAGAATGCTAGATTTACGGTCCAGCTGAGTTCATTTTCAGGTTTGGACAGGGCTGCCCTGGATAACAAGGACGGAGTTCCAATCGAGGGAATGATATACGGTGGGAGAGATAGTGACACCTGGCCTCCTGTGATCCAATCTCTCAGCTGGAATCATGGAGTAATCAACAAGGGAGCAAGTATAGAATCAGAAACCACTGCAGCTGCTCTCGGAAAGACCGGAGTCAGGACTTTCAATGCAATGTCTATCATGGAATTCCTGTCAGTTGATCTCGGGAAGTATCTGGAAAACTATCTCAGATTTGGCGCCAAGCTTAAGAAAAAACCTGTCATTTTCGCTGTCAATTATTTTCTGAAGGAAGATGGAGAATTCTTGAACGATAAGGTGGATAAAGCTGTCTGGCTTAGGTGGATGGAAAAGAGAATTCACGAAGAGGTAGGCGCAATACTCACTCCCATCGGATTCATACCAAAGTTCGAAGATCTGATGCCTCTGTTCAGGAGCGTGCTACAGAAAGACTACACAAAAGAACAGTATGACTCCCAATTCAAAATAAGGATCTCGAAGTTGATAGAAAAAGATCTTAGAATCAAGGAAGTTTATGAGGGGATTAAAACAACACCCAGTGAGGTTCAAGAAGAACTGGAAGAAGAAATTTCCCGTCTAAGGGAGATGCAAAAAAGGTTTGGGGACGAAGTCTCACCCTCTGCTATTCTGAGCAACTGAATAAACATCTCAAGATTGTCAATCATATCATAACATTTTTCTATCCGCACATCATAGAATCGTTATGCAGATGGTTGTTACCGGTGTGGCAGACATATGGACTCAACCCTCTACAGAATCTGAAAGAGATTCCCAAGTTGTATATGGGGAATCTGTGGATATGCTCGAGGAGATTGGACGTTTCTCGAAGGTTAGAAGCATCGATGGAGTGGTGGGGTATGTAAAGACTGCAATTCTTGGGGAATGGAGTGACAGGCACTTCAAGTTGTCTCATCAAGTGAGAAACGAAATGATGACATTTCCATTTGGAGCTTATGTTAGCAAAGGGGACATTGAAGACTTCAAGATACCTAATCGTTACCTTCACTCAATCGACGAAAAATTCATTCCGATCAAACTGACAAGGAAGTTTATGGGAATCCCTTACCTGTGGGGAGGGACATCGGACTTCGGATTCGACTGCTCTGGATTTACTCAGAGGTTATTTCGTTTTTCCGGTACGGAAATTCCTAGGAATTCAAATCAACAGAGGGATGCATCAGTAACAGTAGATGGCTTTGAATCTGCACTTCCTGGAGATCTGGTGTTCTTCAAGGGACACGTCGCATTCCATCTCGGGAAGGGAAGGATCATACACGCGAATGGACATTTCTCCAGGATAACAGAAACCGATCTGTTCGATTCTTCTCCCTATTCGAAAGAGTTGTTAAGCATCGTGGAGAAGATTGGAAGATTTAGACTAAATGAATAGTATGAGAAAGAAGAGTGGATGGGCTATTATCAGAAATTAAAAAATGGGCAAAGAGATTCCTTGCCCTAATCTAATAGAGTATGCAAGGGTTGTTTAGGGAACAACCTAGCGATTATTTGTACTTCACGTTGGAAGAAGCTGAGAAATGGAACTTATTCTTAGCTGGGACGTTTATGATTGCCTTCGTCCTGGGATTCTTGGCTTTCCTTGCCTTGGTCTTCTTCCTTGAGAATATTCCAAATCCAGCGAGCCTGACCTTCTTTCCCTTGTCAACGTTCTTCACTATGTCCCTCAGAGCCTCTCTGAGAACATTTTCAGCTGCTTTCTGCGATACCTTTGCCTTTCCGGCAACGTTTTTTGCAATCTCTGAAATTCCGACCATAGCGATGAAATGGACATTTTAGTATTAATACATGATGCAGAAATCGGCGTTTTTTCGGGCTAAAACTGCATTTGACGGTGCAAAATGTGGAACAACTTCGACTCAGTCATCCAGCAGAACTGATCTCATATCGGAGTTAAGGATTAACTCAATTTTTTAGGAATTTGAACCTAACATCCTTATGCTAGAAAATAGCAACTGAGAAACGGTCTCGTAACTGGTGAGGGTTCTAGGTATTCATTTAAATGGCTGCTAAAGCACAGGTTAAAGACAAAGGAAGGTCTACTCAAGATGTCATTCTGGCATCACTACTACCTGAGCTTATCAAAGGGAATTTGACAATGACCTCATATTTTCTATATACTCCACCTGCAAATCGCCTATGCTAATTCATCCCACCCCAGCTAGAATGGTACGATTTAGAAATTATCAGAAATTAAGGAAAGTGAATGAGCCTCAAGCAAGTCCGTGGTGCCCAAGAATGTGGTGGTACCCTTCCGGGCTCATCAGCGAGCTGAATGCCCGCTGCACCACCTCGCTTAGCGACGGGTGAATGTGCATCGCCTCCAGTATGGGTTGGGCGCTGTGATCAGCGGTGTACATCAGGTTGATGATCTCTTGAATCAGGATTGATGAATGCGGTCCGATTATGTGCGCACCGAGTATCTTCATCGAGTCCCTTTCCAGAATGACCTTTGCGAAGTAATCCTTAGCGTTCATTGCCTCGCCCTTGGCTGTGTCTTCGTATCTCTGGAAACCGATGAGAATTCTGTCGTGACCGTACTTCTCGATTGCCTCCTTCTCTTTTAATCCAACACCTGCGATCTCAGGATAGGTGAATACTGCGTGGGGGATGGCATGATAGTCGACCTTGACCTTCCTCTTCAGCACCGCGTTGTAGTATACGATCTCCGATTCATAATTGGCTACGTGCTTGAACAGGTACCTTCCATTGGCATCGCCAAATGCGTAGATGTTTGGCTGAGAGGTCTCAAGATACTCGTTTACCTGTATCCATCCGTCTTCGGTGGTCTCTATCCCTCCCTTCTCTGGGCGCAGAATGTCATTTACCGGTCCCCTGCCGGTCGCGACAAGAATTTCATCTACCTCGACTTCAACCCTGCTTCCGGTCTGCCTTTCGACTGCAATTAGCTTCTTCATTGCCCCTGGTATCGATTCGATTTCGCGCACTTCGTGGTTCATCATGATGGCCATGTTCTGTCTCATATGGCGAACGGCTAGTGCAGAGACTTCTGGTTCTTCGTCTGGTAGGTACTGCGGATTCCTGCCAATGATTGTTACCTTTGAGCCCAGAGCGGAAAAGAAGTGCCCGAGCTCTGCCGCGATGTAACCTCCTCCGATGACTGCGATGCTCCTAGGCAGTTCCTTCAGCCCCATCCTTATGATAGAATCGCTGGTATGGTACCCAATAGCATCAAGCCCCTTGATCCGAGGTAATAACACCCTCGAACCTGTCGCCAGGAAGATCATCTTTCCGCCGATGGTTTCGTCTGCCACCTTCATATGGTATGGTGCGATGAATTCTGCCTGTGCATGATAGTAGTCGATGTTCTCTGAGTTGGAAAGCCCCTTCCGGATCGAATTGATATCCTCGTCAATGAGAGACCTCATCCTGTTCATGATCTTTTCATAGCTCACGCTTCTGATTTCGACGTCTATCCCCAGAGCTTCAGCTTCATCAATGATTCTTACGAGCTCAGCGGGATAGACCATTATTTTCGATGGGATGCAGCCCCTCGTAAGGCATATCCCTCCTGGCTCGTCCTTGTCAATGACTGCGATCTTGATCTGTGGATTCCTCCGAATCATCGGTTCCACAATGTTCATAGCCGAGCCGCTCCCAATTACTATCAGATCATATTGCTTCATTCTGTCTCAATACGACTACTATAGTAAGTCTATAAATCCTTTGACCACAATTTACAAGTGGATCAAAACTCGAACTCTTTACTCTTGGGCCAGAGCCAAAGAACTCAACTTCTACTAGGGCAGCATCAATGGTTATTCACTGGAATGGACTAGCATGTCTTATGGACTCTCTGTCCCCTCATTATTCTTCTTCCAAAGAAGCGAAGAACTCCGGATTCTTCGCCTTTAAAATCTCAATTCTCACTATATCATCTGTTTTCCTGATGATCCGTTCTCCTGTGGGTACTTCTAGTTCAATTTTTTCTCTGTCCAAGAAGATAACTTTCTCAAAAGGCAAGTAAAGAAGGAATACGTCTTCCGAATTTTCCTTCAATGACATCACGAAGTAATTGAACCCCCGGGACCGGAGTATTCTTAATGCTTTGTTTATTGTTTCACTATCTTCTATATGCTCAGTCATTTTGTTATTGATCTCTAATTCTCTTCTATATATAAACGATACGTAGCGTATTCTAATACATAGCATAAAGATATATATACGACACGTTCCATTTCTATATTCAATATGGATAAAGAAAAAACAAAACAGAAGGGGCATACTCTAAACCAGAAACCAAAAGGCAGGCCGCGAGACATGGACTGTCGTTCGAGAATATTAAAGGCAACTTACCGAATTTTGCTGAAGGAGGGCTATATGGGAACAAGCATAGAATCGATTGCAAGAAAGGCGAATGTTGGAAAGAAAACCATTTACAGGTGGTGGAACTCAAAGCCTTTCCTCGTTCTTGAGGTAATTAGTCTGCAATTTTCTGAAGTATACCATCCACCCGATACGGGCTCTCTAGCAGAAGATGTGAGTGATTTTTTGAACGCATATCTCAAACTGTTGGGAGGGAATCTTCCTGCCATTTTAAACGGACTGGCTGCAGAGACACAACTCAACCCTGAATTCTCAATGGAAATTTATCGTTTGATCTGGTCTCCTCGTGAGAAAAGTTTGATTACCCTGTTAGAAAGGGGAGTCCAACGGAAAGAAATTCCTAAGGATATAAATCTAGAGACTCTAGCCGAAATGATAATTGGATCAAGGTGGTTTACGCTCATGTTCAAGGGAATGGCAACCGATCCTTCTTACGTAGAACAGATCTCTTCCATAATCAAATATATTCATCCAAAGTGAACCAATTCAAAGCATTGAAATGCGATATTCTACATTCTCAATTATTCAGAAAGCACGTACAAATTTCCAATGTTAGCACTTCTGAAAACTTGATCTACCAAGTTTGACAATTAAGGTCATAGTGACGAAGAGAAACGTCGAGACTTTTCTTTAAATGTGTAATGATGCACTAAACCAATAATTATACGGGCCCGAGGGTATTTTATGAAATGTTTGAGCGAATACTATATATAAAAGGGTTACATG
>JACWAC010000182.1 GCA_014874235.1 Thermoplasmatales archaeon | reverse complement strand
CAGTTCAATAGAATCGATACCTCATCCTGTTGATCTTGGTGTCATCTCTCTTCCTTCCAAGAAAGCGGTTGATGCTGTAGAGTCTCTCGCAGCAAAAGGTTGTAAAATCTGCATTCCTGTAGCAGGTGGATTTGGGGAGCAGGGGGAAGAAGGGAAACGACTGGAACTGGAAATGAAGAAAGCATCTTCCAAGTTTGGTACAAGGATAATTGGGCCTAATTGCGTGGGGGTCATCATTCCGAGGTCAGGTCTGAATACCGCTCTCACAACGGAGGAGAAGAGTAAGTTCCCCTCAGATGGTCCAATAGGATTCATTTCACAGAGCGGAGCGTTGGGGCTACTCACCATGGACGAGTTTTCCGATTCTGGAATTGGCTTTTCATCGTTCGTCTCTCTCGGCAACGAAATTGACGTAGATGAAACGGATATGGTTGCAACTCTAGGAAACGACGACAGGACGAAATCTATTGCTCTATACCTTGAGAAAATTGCAGAAATAGACGAATTCCTAAGGGAATGCAAGAAGACTTCAGAAAAGAAAGGGATAGTGGTGCTGAAAGGAGGACGGACTGAATCAGGAAACAGGGCTACGTCACTTCATACGGGCTCTCTCCTCAAAACCAGTTTCTCCCTGGAGGGCATATTCAGACAGAATGGAATAATTCAGGCTAACAACGAGATAGAACTGATAGATTTCGCTTCTGCTCTATCATTCGCAAAGCCGGTAAAAGGAAGAAGGGTAGCTGTCGTTTCCTCTGCTGGAGGGGTAGGCGTGATTGCAACGGATGCGCTGGAGAGCCAGGGATTCAAGGTGAACCGCACCTCAAATGACCTAGCAGTCAGGATAAAAGCAAAGATCTCTCAACTCGGTTCTTCATCCAACCCTGTTGATATGACTGCAGAGGCGACGAACCTTCAGTACGAAAACGTGATCAATGAGATAGACGATTCCGGAGAGTTTGATTCTATTCTTGCGTTCGTACTTTTCCAAACGTACGGAGTCACTGAAGACATCATTGAATTCCTGAGCAGATTCAATAATGCGGGGAAGACTCCATTAGCGGTTGGAGTCATAGGAGGGGAATATTCGAGAGAAGCGTTCAGGAAGATTATAGGAAAGGGAATAGCTACATTCCCGTCGATACCGAGAGCGGTCGCGGCTCTTGGGGCTCTGTACGAAAGGGGAGAATTTCTAAGGAGGTTTGATAAATGACAGTAGTGCCTGAAATGGAATTCAAATCAATGCTTGATACGATGGACTTCAATCTACCCAAACACTTCCTGATAAACAGTCTGGAGGATTACCAGGGAAAATTTCCTGCCGTACTTAAGGTAAGCTCTGAGACGATAACTCACAAGACCGAACTCGGGGCAATAGTTGGGGACATAAAAACGAGAGAAGACTTCGGCGAAGTTCTCAAGGAAATGAAGTACAAGTTTCCAGGAGAAACCCTCTATGCGGAAGAGATGGCAAAGAAGGGAGTCGAAGTCATAATCGGACTGATCAAGGATCCACAGTTTGGCAAGCTAATGCTGTTTGGTGTGGGAGGCTTTTATTCCGAACTGATAAGAGATGTAACCTTCAAAAGAGTTCCAATAGACAGGTATGATGCGGAAGACCTTCTGGAGGAATTGAAATTCGGGAGGTTGTTTGATGGTTACAGGGGGCTCAAGGTCAACAAAGAAATCCTGATAGACCTACTACTGAAAATCTCTGACTTTTCGATCAGAAACGAGTTTTCACAGATAGACTTCAACCCGGTTTTTCTGTACGAAACCGGATACCTCATCATCGATGCAAAAATGGTGAGATAACTTCTCACCTACGCTCTTGCGGCGGACTGATAGTCAGAAATCTTCAGGATTACCCTTCCCTCTCTATTTCCATATTCTGAAATCGCTTTTTCGTAATCCTTGAAATCATAGGTTTTCCACAGTCTGCTCTTGATGTGATTTTCTGAAACGAGTTTCACAAGTTCAGAAAACTCGCCTCTGGTGCCCCCGGTGGAACCAATGATGGACCTCTCTCCAGTATAGAGATGG
>JACWAC010000181.1 GCA_014874235.1 Thermoplasmatales archaeon | reverse complement strand
AGTTTGATCTCTTTCCTCAGCTCAGCGCTCAGTCTTCCCAGTTCTTCTTCCCTTGTGTTCAGGAATTTGAACACTTGATCCAGTGAGGGATTTACCCTCCTCGCCAGTTTGACCATTTCCCTGCTGATATACCTGAGGTCAAAGTGAGCCTGTGGTGTCGACCGGAGTTCCGTAAGGTAAACTAGTTCTCTGAGATTTATTGTAACCAGAGTCGGATGCTTGTTAGCAAAAATCACAACGTACTGTGCGGCCTGTGGATCAATTGCATATATGTCCTTGAATAATAGATTTGACGCGTTAACGGAATTTACATATTCTTTTGACAATTCTTCCATCTTTGAAACGATTGGTGGCATGTCGTAACCATACTCACTGCTCAGTCTCTTTCTCTGGATGGAAAGAGATCTGTGTCGCTGAAGATCCCTGAAGGCACCGAAGTTGGTGTTTATTTCAAAAGAATAGTGAACGTGTTCAAAGCTCCTGTCTAATTTGTTTCTCCTGTTGTTCCTCATTGATACTATTCTGTCAAGAAGCTCTTTCTTTTCTGCCATTGCGATGCCGGAAAAATTCTGATATATGGACTCATAGTTTCCATCTGTCCTCTCGAAATAATAGGCTGAAAGTATCCTGTTCAGAGCCGTACTATCGTTCTCGTATGCAAGGAGGTCTACCACTCCACTAACAGGCTCAAATCGTGACTCAACGTGATCTGGAATGAAGTTCCTTATATCCTTCAGATACTCCACATTCTCGAGCCCGTGAGGATTTTCAACATTCTCAATGAGTTTAGGGAAGGCCAATTTCAGCTCCACCATGATTTCTTCATACAACCTATCTCCCTCTCTCAGACCGGTGACCTTGAGTCTCTCTAGCATGTGCGAAAAGGCCCTTGCATTGCCGCTTATTCCTATATTCGTAAGAGTTGAAGCCGGAAGTATGAAGCGTGTTTCATCCAGAGCCCTGCTCCTAACAGAGCTGTCATATGCCTTCTTCAGTACTTCTTCTGTCGTGCCCTCTTCTCCCAACTTCACATTCTTTCCGTTCGGAAGATAAAATCTGGTACTCTCGAAGGGATTATTTTCGCGAATATAACTAGAGACTCCTGAAAAAATCCTATCGTAAAGTTCGAATAATGAATTGTTGAACTCCTCGTATCTCTCTTGATATTTTTGAGGAATTCCTGCCCGTTCCGGATCCAGATAGAGATACCTTCCATTCTTCTTCTCTCGATACGAAACGTACCTCGAACTCTTTTCAAGGTAAGACAAGCCTATCCTGCTCTCCTCTATGACCTTAGAAAGGACGTTGCTGACGTTTTGAACCCCAAGCTGTGCGGTCGCAAGCTCTGCGACCGATTCGTCCCCGTATTCCAGAAAGACCCTCTCATAGAATTTTTCGGCCCTGTCAGGAACGTTCGCAAACTCCTTGTCCCACAGAGTTCGGATGTCCAACTCCCTGGTTCTGCTGTATCGGGACATAAGAGCCCCTCTGTCTATCATTTTTTCACACGTTATCAAGAAGACGTCTTTGTTCCTGTTGGAGAACGAATCCATATCAGTGTAATTTCAATACCGATTTATTCTTTCTCTTTACCGGTCAGAGTGGTTGAAGACAGAAGTTAGGTCAAAAAGGGTATAAACATATTTTATCACGGTAGTATTGGCACATCATGATGTTTACCATCCCCGACCAGGAGAAGAAGCTGCTTGAAGAGAGAGTTGCGACTTCTAGATCCCTTGGATCTGACAATAATCTGGTGCTCCACGGGGGTGGAAATACGAGCGTAAAACTGAAAGTCCGAAGCGTTCTGGGAAAGGAAGTGCTTGGACTTTTCGTCAAGAGTTCTGGAGCGGACCTTGCAACCATTAATCCTGAAGATTTTACGGTTCTGAAATTGAGCGATTTGATGGATGCTAAACGACAGGAAAGTTTGAATGACGAGGAAATGTCATCATTTATAAAGGGCTGTATGATAGATCCAGAACAGGCTTTTCCCTCGGTAGAGATTTTCATTCACGCCTTTATAAGTTCGAAATTCGTGTATCATACTC
>JACWAC010000180.1 GCA_014874235.1 Thermoplasmatales archaeon | reverse complement strand
CCCCTTCTCAATGGAAAGAAACTCTTTGAACGCCTCAATGTTCTCTGCTGTTGGATTCTATAACAGCAGAGAACATTGAGGCGTTCAAAGAGTTTCTTTCCATTGAGAAGGGGTATTCGAAATCAACAATATATCTCTACATAAGGGCACTTCAATCTTTTCTTTCATTCATTGGACTTGAAAGTCTTGGACATCTCAAAGCTCCCAAGCGACCACAGAAAGTTCCGAATTACCTAATGAACGAGGAAGTCTCCACGATAATTGCTAACTGCAGGAACCTGAAGGAGAGACTTATCGTAAAGCTACTGGTTTATACCGGCATCAGGGTCTCCGAGCTCTGCTCCATAAGAGTACAAGATATAGACATCAACAGCAAGACTCTGAAGATAAGAAATGGCAAGGGCGACAAGGACAGGCTTGTTGTCTTCAGCGACAAAGTTGTTTCAGATTTGAGGCTCTACTTGATGGAGCTGAGAGACGGAAAGGGCAGGGCTGATTTTCTATTTCCAACTTCAAAGAGCAAGAGGATTTCACCGGTGACAATTGAAAGGGTTGTTAGAAACATTGTGAAGAGATCTGGCATCCCCAAAAAAGTGACACCACACACTTTCAGACACACATTTGCAACTTCCCTCCTAAGAAACGGTGCAGACCTGAGGATCATACAACTTCTACTCGGTCATTCCAGCATAAGCACGACCCAAATATACACCCACATGGATGACAGGGCACTCAAAATGGGTTACGAGAAATTCATCCCCAACTACTGAGACAGTTTGCAAAGATTATAGTTAAATCACGCCTGGTTGGAATCGAAACAAGATAATCAAACTCCTCCGAAGCGCCTCCTAATTTGTTTTGCGACAGGAATATAATAATACCTCCAGAACATCCAAAACAAGAGGACCTCAGTATGGACAAAAAAGAACAAGTCGCAGAAGAGGCAATCAACTACATTGCTCAGGGAAATGTTGTTGGACTAGGCTCCGGAACGACCGCTTCCCAATTCATCAAGGCTCTTGGTAAGAGCTCCCTCCGGAGCAAGATTGTTGGAGTGGCAACATCAATTTCATCCGACAGACTTGCCAGGGAAGTGGGAATCAAGACGGTAGACATAGACTCGGTGGATTGGATAGATGTTACTGTGGATGGAGCGGATGAAGTTGACAAGGATCTGAATATCCTAAAGGGAGGCGGAGGGCAACTGACTCGGGAAAAGAAAGTGAGGAACAAATCAAAGAGTTACATTGTGATCATATCTGATGATAAACTGGTGGGCCGAATAATGGACAGATTTCCCCTGCCGGTTGAGGTGCTTCCATTTGGGCAAAAGACTACCATGAAAGAACTAGAAGCAATAGGAATGACCTGTCAACTAAGAGGGGGTTTCATCACCGACAATGGGAATCTTGTCTGCGACTGTAAACCTCTCGAAAAGTTCGATCTGCAAGAACTGGATCAAAGGATAAAGTCTATAACTGGAGTCGTGGAGACAGGACTTTTTCTTGGAGGAAAAAAGAAGATTCTTGTCTCGAATGGAGAAATGGTCACCGTTCTAGGGTAGTCTCCTTTATAACTCAGAGAACCAGGTTCTGAATCTGGCCGAGCACATTCTGCATATCCGAAATTTTTCTTCTCTGCTCTTCCTCTAGTTCTTTCACGATCTCATTAAATGGTTTTGCCAGCCTGTAACCGTGGACTGGTCTTCCCTTACCTTCCTTCTTTATGTCCCTCTTCATTATCCAGCTGTGCTCTTTCAAAATTCTCATCGCAATTGAAACTTCAGGTTGTCTAAGATTTGCATTTTTCTCGATCTCTACTGAGGTAGTCTCCGGTCTTCCCTTCATATACACGAGAGCCTTGGAAACATTCCGCGGCACACCCATCTGGATTAGCAATCCAGCAAGTTTCTCGTCCTCAGCGGTAAATCCGTCTATCATACAATTCACCATAAAAATTCCATATTTATATTTTATCAAATTTATTAAGCTTATTTTTTTAAGATTTTTCTCATTATTATCAGTAGGTGTCTATTTCAAAAAAACGCTGTTGTGTTCTACAGGAATGTCTGATAC
>JACWAC010000045.1 GCA_014874235.1 Thermoplasmatales archaeon | reverse complement strand
TTAGACAGTATTGATTTATTAAAGATCACCATCGTTACTAGTAAAGGTTATCGTGCTAAAGTAGTCAGAACATTGCTAGATGGAGTGAGGCAATCGGAGATCCCACTCTTAAAGGATATTCCCTATCATGATCACCTAACATTATCTCAATCACAGCTTGAGGATATTTCAACGGGAGAGAAGATTAGCGTGAAGTTAACAACAAGCTAAATCGTTTAAGCTTACCTTCTCCCTTTTGTGCCGCTGCAACTCTCTCAGGCCAAGTAAAACTGCGAATTTGATGAGAGAGGTGCGTAGCAGTAATACTTCTACCAGAAAGGAATCGATAAGCTTGGAAAAGTTCCACATTTTACCTGGTGTTACGAGACCTGTAGCAGTACATTAGGGGCAACATGGGTTTGAATTATTTTCCTTCTAGAATTTTCCCCAGTCCTTGCTTGACAATTATGCTTGCATACTTGGAAGGGAGAGTGACGATGTCTTCCTTCCTCAGATTGATTGGCTTGCCCATGACCGATATTCCTTTTATCTCTTCTAAAATGTACACCACCACATTCTTGCTATCAACCTCTTCAGGTTCGCTGCCTTCCACTCTTTCTTCTTCCACTTCAGAGGTGTTTTCGCTGGATGGTATTATTACTTCTCCCAGTTCTAGCTGGGTAGAAAATTCGTGTACGGACTTGGAAAGGTTTTCAAGGAAGATCTGTTCCTCCGGAGTCATCTTTCCCTCGAGCTCTTCCCTTTCGTTGTTCGCCTTTGCCTTGAGGATTTTTGATACTCTCAGTTCAATGATCTTGTTGAGGTATTTTTCCGATGCCTCAAGTTCGTTTGTCAACTTCCCCACCTGCCTCGAATTCTTCTTGACGGTCTCCGTCTCTATCTTTTCCTTTATGCTCTCCAGATAATTCCTGGCCTCCTTGTAGAATTGATGTGATACCTGTTCCAAAGAATAATCGTTCTTTACCTCCAACCTGAGAAGTCCGTTGAGGTAGCTCTCGTTGACCTCGCCTTTCATCCCTTGTCCAATTCCTTTAAAGATAAATATCATTTCTTTTCTAGCTGAAGAGATATGAGATCGCTGGTGACCTTGAACTCACTCGGTAACTTGGAGTTGGACCCCTTTGTGCCAGTCACTTGGAAACACTCATGTCTGCCTTTGAGGTTACCCACGTTGAGCGTTATCCTTCCCACAAAGTGAATGTCCTTTTCTCTGCTTATTTTCTCCTTGAGCTGCGTAATGACATCACCCTTGTCGTATTCCTTCAACACCTGGCAGAACTCTTCAAATATGAAATAGGTCGATTCAGTAACCTTCATTTCCGAAATTATCGCATCTATTTCTGACGATAGATTCCTCTTTTTTCTCTCTGTTATAAAGTCATAATTCCTGACAGTGAACTCTTTTGTTAATCTTGAAAAGTTTATCGGTTCTACCCTTCCTCTTTCTTTACCCGAGGGATTCGTCAGCAAGAAATCGAAGGAGTCGTTTGGGAGATAGGCGTCCGTCCCAATCAGCTCTTTAACTCTGATCTTGTCTTGATCGCCAAGCTTCATGAACACGAAGTTAGAAACGTTAGAAATCATCATAGAGTCCAGTTTTTCTGAAATCATCTTGAAGGAAGTTGTTAGAAAGAAAACTCTCAGTCCAAACTTCCTTCCTGAACTCAACATATCCGCTATCAGCCTGCTCTGATAGTCCTGACCTTCCTCTAGGAAGAGGAAGAAATTGTCGCTTCTTGAGGAGGTTATCGCAAACCAGACATAGAGAGCAAAAATGTTGGAGAGCAATCTCGAGTCTTCATAACCGAGACTGCTTCTCTCGAAATCGAGAACCAAGAGGTCGTTTTCCTTGAGTGCACTTTCTAGAATACCGCCATCCTCCGGGTTGCAGATCAGTGTTCTGATCATCGGATCGTTCACAAGTCTCCCTATAGCTCGCTCCGTGCTTGCCTTCTCCTCCCTAGACATACCGCCCAGCTCTTCGAGGAATCTCTTGACTTCACTATTCTCGCAGGTCCCGGCAATTTCTTCTCTCGTTCCGCCGTCTCTGATGATGTTGTAAAAGTCGAAGAGTGTCATCCCCGGTATGTTTGCAAGCAGAGAGATGCCACGTGAGATGAGATCTTCCATTCTTGGTCCGACAAAAGGATCTTCATACTGGACCTCCCTTGATGACCTTAGGATCGACACGAATTCTTCCGCAACTTTGTAGGTAATCCCTCTCTCCCTTCCTGCTCCGATTATATTGATGGAATTTGCTGAGTTAGGTGAAATCACAAATTTTTTTGAACTTGAATTTTCCATTTCCTTTGCGGTGTCCCCGTGTGGGTCTATCAGTATTACCTTGCCCACTCCATTCTTCAAGATGTAGTTCATCATTCCAATGGCCATAGAACTCTTCCCTGCACCAGTTGAACCTACTATCATCGTGTGGGGATTCCTCCTGGTGTCGATGAATACGTCTCCTCTGTTGACGGTTGCCCCAACCCTCACCTCACCGATTCCTAAGGAATGTGTTGCTGTTGGAATGAATTGATGAATCTCCCACCAAGCTATCACGGGACTCGTAAGACCGATTGTTCCTTTTCTAGAAGTGACTTTGGGGGAAGAGAAAATGTGACACAGATAGTCGCCGAGATTGTTGTTGCCATATTTCAGCACAACTTTCCATCCTTTTCTCTCCTTGGACTTTCTATCGATCGGAACTTCCCTGTTCATCGGAGTGTCTAGTTTCTGTCCCTTGAAATAGTGTGGTTTGATCGACATCTCAAGAAAGCCAGAATCCTCCTCATTGAGCAACTCCACTATCCTGTCGGCGTAATTCTCATTGCCAAATCTAATGAAGCGGGAATCCCCTTTAACAAATATTCTCTTCCCTTTACCGTCAAAATCTATTGAACCCGAAGATTTCCACCCAGCCCTTTGCAGTAAATCATTGCAGCCCCGCCCGAGATATATGCTAACTCTTTCTCCACTTTTCTTAAGAAGTAATAGTTCTATGTCCCTCCCTCCCCTAAGCCATGATAGAAGGAACGGGCTCGTTTCGCTGAAGGGGATTATGGTTTCAACCCTTAGGAATTCCATCTATTCGCTCTATCTCCTCTTTGTTCGATTGAAACTTCAGTATTGTCATGAAACCTGGACTGAAGAAGAGTGCAGTAGAGAATTCCCCGTTGAAGCCAGCACCCACCTTTAGAAAATTTGACAGGCCCTCGTCCAACGAATAGAATTTGATCATCTCCTCGGTTACTATCTGATGCCTGAAGAGTATGTGGATCGAACAGTTTTCCATGATCGTTATGGAAGGCCCTTTCTTCAGGAAATCATTGGCAGACTGTGAAATGAAAATCATTGACATGTTGCTGTGTCTTGCATGCCTGATATAGCGCTCAACCGAAGTCACCACATTATCCTGCAGCAGGTAGTGAGCTTCATCTATGACCAGATTCACTGGGAATCCTTCTTCACTCCTCATTAACAAGTCAAGGGACAACAGCATGTAGAATGGTAGCAGTTTCTTCGGCACATTCTTCAGGTTGATCCTGAGGTCTCCTGTCAGGTTGGGATTTCTTCCGGTACAAAATTTCTTGAGGGATCCATCGAAGATCGGTGATATCTTGTTGTAGGTCTCCGACGAATGAGATTTCACAAAACTCTTGAAGAATTCCAGGTTTTCATTGAGCTCGTACATCGTGGTTAACCCCGAATCAACTATACCACTGTCTTCGTTGTCCAAATCGAACAACGTTAAGAGGAGCGCCAGAGTTCTATCAACATTTTCCTTAATCCCAAGGAATTCAACTCTCTCAAAAATATTCATCTCTTGATTCAGAAGGTCCATGGAGGTCATCCCGATGGAGTTTGCAACACTTCCGTACTCACCCAGGGGATCGATTATTTTCAGGTTCACACTTCTGGTGATCTTTTCTCTCATCATTGTTGCTTTGACAAAGAATGACTTTCCGAACCCCGTCATTCCGAGTACCAGTTGATGCGATGAAGGGAAGCGCGATCTATCCAGAAATATTGGAGCTTTGGAGATTTCACAGGTACCGTAGAATGTTCCGCTTTCGTGGAAGAGGTACCCGTGATTTATCGGCAATAGGTTGGAGACGGAATTTGGATCTAGATACAATCCTTCCAGGCGCCCTTCTATTATCCTGTTCCTTATCTTGGCATCGGTGAACCTCTTGTTTTCTGCCCTCACTCCAATTTTTCTTAACTGGTGTAAAAGTTCCCTCTTGGATTCAAGCAGCCTGTTTGGTTCCCCTTGAATAAAATATGCACTGGAAAATTTCAGTAGTTTGGATTTACCCGACGCAACCTCTTCCTTAATATTCTGAATGTTTTGAACCGTCAGTTTGTTTGATTCAACCTCCTTGTCGTTTATTCTTTCGTGGTCGGTCAACCTCAGGCTCCGCTTTCCAAACTCCCTTGTAATGATGTCCCACGCAGCACCCTCATCCACCGGATGAACTCTGATTATCTGACCAACGTTCCAGCCTTCTCCGGAAACTTTTGATTTGAACCTCGAATCTATCTCGAATGGAAAGTCTCTCGCAAACAAGAATGAATTTGCCCTTCCATCTTTCACGAAGAACCATTCCTTCTGGATTACCGGGGAGGACTTTCTTTCATATGAGTTCATTGAGAACACCAACCTCTTCTTCCGTCAATTTCGAAAAGGGAATTCCATAACTCCCCAGTGTTTTCTCAAAGCCTTCCTCCCGAGTCTTGCTTATTGTTATAAAGTAAGCATCTGCGTAAAAGGCCGAATTTGAAAACAATGAATCGTATTCTGGTTTCCCTTTATGAAATCGCTCCAGTGGCACCCTATATGGATGCCTTATAATCATCATGTCCTCAGAAAACGAACCTATTATCGAAGACCAGATGTATATGATGTTCCTGTCCTGCTGCTCTGAAAGGCCATAGTTTGCTGCAAAGATCTCGTACGAGACACTCCTTTCGGTCAACAATGGGTCCAGAGTTGAAACCGTTATTCCTCTGATCTTCTTCCAAAAGTATTCATCAACGTAATCGTGTTGCATTTTAAACAAGAACAGCGGTAACAAGGCAAGCGAAACGAAACCGTACTCACCAAAGAAGAATATCGAGGTTAATACGATGAAAGCAACCAACAGCATGCGGTATAGAATTGGCCCCTCAAGCGGCCCTATTCTCAAGGACGAGGTTTGGAATTTGATCATTCTCACCATAATCACTTCACTTTGAAGAAGAGAGATGAGTTGGAATTGCCACCGGAATTCAGCGGGCTAAACTGTCGCACTGACCCCGTCTCCGGAGTACCCTTCACATTACTAGAATCTGATAGATTCGATAGTGATCTGACTATCGTTTGCCCTCCTCTCATGTTCTTTCCCGGAAAACTCATAGAGGCACTTACTCCCCTGCTGACGGATTTCCCTAAATACCCTGTTGCTGCGCGTGACGATTGGCTGATTGCTAACATCGTTGGAACTGCATCAGCCAGGGCAAGAAATCCCAGAACTAGCACGCTATCTTTCCTTACGTATGTGGCCAAGATGAGTGGTATAGACATCAGGATCGGCGCGATCAATGAATCTATGAAGAGAAACCAGATCCTTTCTCCCAGTTCCTTGGTTCGTGGTATTATTAGGAGAAGAGTGAAGATAGGTGCGAGCACAGGGAAAGTGTAAACAATGGCGGCCCTCATTGAAAGGAATAGCAACATGTACAACATCAGGAAGACGAATATCACCAAGATCAGGAGACTAACGATTGAGCCTGAACTGCCCCCTATTTCAATGCCGGCAAGTACGTTGTAGCCGGAAGAGAAATTGTGGGCTGGGACCCCAAAGTTCCAGAGTTGAGTGTACAAGATTGAACCTATGTACAGGAAATCCTGGAAGAGAAAGAAAGAGATGTTTGATAAGACTAAGAGCAGCAGGACCTTGATCCAGATGTTCCTAAAGTCGAGGCCAAGTTGTAAACTGCTATTCAGAAGGATAAGGATTCCGAGAGCGACGAGTATCATCGTCAATATTGGGTCGTAGATGTTGAACATTATGAAATAGTAGAGCGACTTGACTCCCTCTCCTATGCTTCCGTTGACTATGTTTGGAAATGCAAATGATGGAGTCAAGAGATACTTAGACACGAAGTCGTTGTACAGAGATACCAGTATGGGCTTTCCCGCGTACACGATTGCAGAGGCAATATAGCTCAGCGCCTTGACTATGGCATCTACTATTATCGAAACGAAGTTCATGAGCTCAGTTCTAACTAGCCAGCTACAATGTAATGAACGACCGCATACAGTACTCCGCTGACTGCCATTACGAAAATGACCGTTCCAATAAGCGCATCCTTTGTCCGTTCTTTAGCGTCTGCCTTCCTGTCCAAGTCCTTGGAGAAATAGCCAATCGCAATAGGCACCCAGAGTATTGCAACTATAAGACCTGCGACTCCTGCTATAATTCCAAAAGCTCTTTGGACCATTCCATTTATTGCAGTTGAATTGGTTGCCGCAGCTGCAGACGGGAATTGACCTGTCGTTGTTCCGTGGGCAAATGCTACTGGAAACACGGAGATTATCAATAGAGTTATTACCAAAACTAATACTCTCATTTTACCCCTCCCAATCTTACAGCTACAGCTGTTATAAAAATTTTTTTCATGTCAGAACTTTCCAGCAGGTGTTGGAATGGCTCATTCCTATCATCAGGAGTTATTGAGTTTTCAGCTTGGAAGATAGACTTTAGCAACAAGAATAATAATTTGAGTCTTATACAATACCCATGGAAGAGCAGTGTGATGTCGTGGGCTGTTCAAATCCTAAAGCGAGAACTATCGGGAAAAAGTCAGTGGAGAAAATCTTCTCTCTAAATTCCAAGGGAACCAAGGCTCATCTCTGTAAGGAGCACTACAAACAGTACAAGAAGGCAACCAAGAAAGAAAGAGAACTTGACAGACTAAACTGGGTCTGATCAGTCAAGGGGATTTCAAATGCAAGACTTTCACGAATTCAGGGAGAAGGGGAACCTCACATTTGCACTCATAATAATAGAGCTGCTGAAGGGCAAGAGGAAGCTAAAAGAGATATCGACTGACCTGAAGATTACACCGCAGGGTGCCTCAATCTACCTCAAAAATCTTCAGAAACACAGATTCGTGGATTCAAGTAACAAGCCCACTCCAGAGGGAGTTGCATTCCTTCAGCAGATCCTTGCAACAATATCGTTGTTTGTAGAAGGCGCCTACGAAGATACGGGCATAATCTCGTCTTGTGAATCCATCGCAGGGGAAGATCTGAGGGAGGGAGATAGAGTTGGCCTCACGATGAAGAAAGGACAGCTCCATGCAGATAAGAAAACGAAGACAGGCTCCCATGGTATTGCGGATTTTCGGGCCAAGAAAGGAGATCCAGTAAGAATATCAAAGATCGAAGGAATAATTGATCACAGGGTTGGAAATTTTTATGTGCTCCCAGTTGACTTTGAGGATTTTACCCCGACAAAACTGGTTAAGCTAAGGGGACTAATGAAAGAGAAGAAGATAGATCATGTTGGTGCATATGGGATTCTGGCTTCCGAAATGTGCAAAGGCGCAGAAATAAAAATGAGCATATTTGCCCCTGTCGAGGGGTGTATCGAAGCCGGAGCAAAGGGGTTAAACAGTCTGCTGATTTATTCTCCAGAGATGGCTCGCTTCTTCTTCCAGAAACTGTCTGCAAACATACATAAATACAGAATTAATCCCAAATTCGTAGAGATATGACCGAGTTAGATACAGATAGAAAAGAAGTCAGCATTTCTGAGTTCTTTGACAAGAACAAGCAGATGCTTGGTTTTGATTCCCCCCAGAAGGCACTCTTCATGACCGTAAAGGAAGGCGTCGATAATTCGCTAGATGCCTGTGCGGATGCCGGAATTCTACCAGTTATCACCGTGAAAATCGAAGAACAGGGGAAAGAAAAATTCAAGGTTGAGATCACGGACAACGGCCCGGGAATCAAGAGAGCTGAAGTGGCAAATTCATTTGGAAAAATGCTCTATGGATCCAGGTTCTTCAAGGAGAGACAGACCAGAGGTCAACAGGGTCTCGGTATATCTGCAGCTATCCTCTATGCTCAAAAGACTACCGGCTTCCCGACGGAGATTGTCGCAAAGGTCGAGAATGAGCTTACGGCCTTTCACTTCGTTCTGGATATAGACATAAAGAAGAATTCTCCGCACACCCTATCGATAACTCCAGAAATCTGGGACGTGAAGAGCGGCCTAAAAATTACGCTGGTATTGAAGGGGAGGTACATAGGTGGGAAGCAATCGGTCGAAGAATACATCAGAGAGAGTGCAATTGCAAATCCCCACACGACGTTCCATCTAATTTTGCCAGACAGAAGCATAGACATAGAGAGGAGCGTTGAAGAGGCCCCTCAAATTCCAATCGCTGTCAAGCCCCATCCGCATGGTGTGGAACTAGGCGAACTGATATCAATCTTCAGAGAGTACGAAAACGAGACAATCGAAGAAGTTCTGGAGAACAGATTCTCTAGAGTTACCAAAAGAACGGCAAACTCGCTGGTAGAAAGGAGTAAGCTCGGGGACAAGAAGATCACAAAACTTACGAGAGACGATTTTGAGGAGTTGATGAAATCCATAAGAGAAACGGATTTCATGGAGCCAATGAAGGACTGCCTCTCTCCCATCGGGGCAGATCCACTGTTCAGGAGCGCAATCAACTCCTTCAAGGAATATCATCCTGCTTATTTTTCTCAGGCAATAGTCAGGGGACCGTTCGTCTTTTCGGGTCATCCATTTCTTGTTGAGGCGATAGCAATCTACGGCGGCGATCTGCCAAAGGAAGATCCGATAAAGATATTGAGATTTGCCAATCGAGTACCCCTGTTATACCAGTCAGGGAGTTGTGCAATCACCAAGGCCGTTTCGTCCCTGACGTGGAACCAGTACGGCTTCTCGCAACCGGTGAAGGACCAGATACCAATAGGACCATTGATAATCGCAGTTCATGTTGCTAGTACGAAAGTTCCGTTCACTTCTGAAGCAAAGGAGGCGATCGCAACAGTTCCGGAGATAATGGATGCTCTGGACATCTTGCTGAAGGGAGTGGCAAGACAGATCAAGACGATGAGAAAGAAGGAGGCTCACAAGAGTCAGGTAGCTGAGAAATTTGCTTTGATAGAGCAGATTTTGCCTGAGATTGCTGCCAAGAGCGCTAAGATTATGAAGCTAGATCCTCCAGACATCACCCCTATCATATCGAAGGTCATGGGGGTTGTGGCATTCAGGGAGATTGACGGTGAACTTTTCGCGGAAAACTACACCGAGAAACCGCACAATTTTAAGGTGGTGCTGAAAGGGGAAGGGACATTCACCTGTCTC
>JACWAC010000179.1 GCA_014874235.1 Thermoplasmatales archaeon | reverse complement strand
CTCTGTTACTTTCTTGATTCCGCTGTTCGCCGCCTCTGCCTTCAGTATCTCCTCTGCAAAGTGGCAC
This sequence comes from Thermoplasmatales archaeon, assembly GCA_014874235.1. Classification (GTDB taxonomy): domain Archaea; phylum Thermoplasmatota; class Thermoplasmata; order Thermoplasmatales. The sequence continues at coordinate 2,028 of JACWAC010000179.1, read as the reverse complement.
GCCACGATGTGTCCGCTCCTTATCTCCTTCAATTCCGGCTGTTCTGCGGTACAGATCTCCTTTGCAAACCTGCACCTTGTATGGAATCTGCAGCCAGGTGGGGGATCGGCAGGTGACGGAACGTCTCCGCTAAGAATGAGTCTGTTCCGCTTAAATGTTGGATCTGGTATTGGAATTGCGCTGATGAGTGCCTGAGTGTAGGGATGAATGGGGAATTCAAACAGTTCGTCCGTGAGTGCCTCTTCCACAATCTGACCAAGGTACATCACGAGTACCCTGTTGCTGACGGCTCTGATGACTGCGAGGTTGTGCGTTATGAACATATACGCAACATTGTACTTTTTCTGAAGGTTCTTCAACAGACTCAGTATCTGCGCCTGTACCGAAACATCAAGTGCAGAAGTTGGCTCGTCGAGCACTATGAACTCTGGTTTCACAGCTATCGCCCGTGCTATGGCAATTCTCTGCCTCTGGCCGCCGCTGAATTCGTGTGGGAACCTGTAGAGATGGTCCTCGTTCAATCCCATCTCAGTGATTATGTCCAGAACGTACTTGTTTGCTTCTTCACCATGGAGTCTGACTCTTTCTTGTTTTCCATTGTTGGTGGCTTCTTCTTTAGGAACGCCGTTGATCCTTATAGGTTCAGAAATAACGTCCTTTATGAGCATTCTCGGGTCCAGTGAGGAAACCGGGTCCTGAAAAACTATCTGAACCCTGCTCCTGAAATCCTTTCTCTTGTGTCTATTCTTGTATATGTTGTCTCTAGCCGTATTCAGGATCTTTTTCTCTTCTTTCTTGAGTTTCCTTGCCCCTGCTGAAGTAAGCTCCTTATAGAGCCTTTCTATCTCACTCACAGTAGATTCATCTGGTCTGTAGAAGAGAGCCCCGGTCGTTGGTTCGATGAGATCAAGTACCACCCTCCCCAGGGTGGTCTTCCCGCATCCTGACTCTCCCACAACGCCCACAGTCTCTCCCCTGTATATGGTTATGTTGACATCATCCACAGCGTGTACGTAGCCAACGGTTCTTCCTGATATACCCCCCTTTATCGGGAAGTATTTCCGGATACCGATACCTTTCAATAAAATTTCACTCATCTATCTTACCTCCTTGCCGGTGAAGAGATGGCACGCTACTGTGTGACCATCCGAGGTCTCAATTGTTGGGGGAACTTCCGCAGTACACTTGTCAAAAGCAAACAGACATCGCGGATGGAACCTGCATCCTGTGGGTGGGGTAATGAGGTTCGGCACGGTTCCGCGGATTATGTTTAACTTCTTGGAGGGATCGTCGACTCTCGGTATCGATTGCAGGAGACCGATAGTGTAAGGATGTTTCGGGTTGTGGAACAATTCTATCGTCGAAGCGGTCTCAACGATATTTCCGGCATACATCACGGCAACCCTGTCGCACATTTCTGCAATGACTCCAAGGTCGTGGGTGATGAGAATTATTGATGTGCCTCTGTTCTCCTTGAGGTCTCTCAGCAACTGAAGTATCTGGGCTTGTATGGTGACGTCCAACGCAGTAGTTGGCTCATCCGCTATCAATATCTGTGGATCGTTTGAGAGCGCTATGGCGATGACTACTCTCTGCAACATACCGCCAGACAGCTCGTGAGGATAATTCTTCAGGATCTGGTAGGCGTTAGGTATGTTTACCGACTCTAGAAGACCAAGTGCCTCCCTTCTCGCTTCGCTGATCACCGGGTCAGGACTCTTCTTCCTGAGCCTCTTGGTCATTCTGTTGAGTCCAGATTTTCTCGCTTCTTTCGTGAGTACCAGAATTATTCTTCCTCGTTCCTCCTCATTAACGTTGCCTAACAGTTCACTTTCAAGAGTGTCTATTTCAATCGATTTCTTCAGCATCTCCTCGTACTTCTCTTTCTTTTTAGCAAACTTGGTAGCTTCGTCTATGAGCATGTCGAGGTGCATGTCCTCTGATTCCCTTCCTTTCTTGAGGCTCTTGATCTTTGTTAATTCCAGACCCACATCATCATCGAATTCGGTGCCAATTTCTCCCCTCTCC
>JACWAC010000178.1 GCA_014874235.1 Thermoplasmatales archaeon | reverse complement strand
GTCTCCTAACAATATCTTAAATATCGAATCAAATTATAGCCGAGAAAATGGTTTCGTCTAGGTACAGAGCAATACAACCCTCTCCCACAGTTTCTTTAAACAACAAGTTTGCTGAACTCAAAGAGAAGGGAGAAAGTGCAATATCATTTGGGGTCGGAGAACCAGATGCAACTACTCCCGAAGTGATAATTGATTATGCTGCCCAGAAAGCGAGAGAGGGAAATACACACTACACCTCTTCCCTCGGAATAAAAGAGCTAAGAGATAAGATTGCTCAGAAGTACCACAACGTGACTGGCAAAGACGTCAGTTTGAAGAATGTGATAGTCACCCAGGCCAAGCTTGCCGTTAACATGGCAGTCCAAGCAGTTATTGAACCGGGAGACAATGTCCTGATACAGGACCCCAGTTTCGTGTCGTACCCTGAAATCATCAAAATTGCGGGCGGGATTCCGAGATACTTTCCATCAAGAGAGGATGGAAGTCCCGACACGGAAGGACTGAAGGAGCGAATAGACGAAAGGACGAAGATGATAATTATCAACTCACCCTCCAACCCTCATGGATGGGTTGCTTCGAATGATGATATGAAAAGCATCACAGAAATTGCCACTGACCACAGTCTCTATGTTACTTCCGATGAGATATACGAAACGATAATTTACGAGGGAAAGCACATTTCACCTCTCTCTTTTCCAGGGATGGAGGAAAGATCGTTCATCATTAACGGTTTCTCCAAGAGTCACGCAATGACTGGCTGGAGAATAGGATATCTGATATCTCCACCCGAATTCACCAAATACATAGATTCATATCAGCAGCAAACGATTACGTGTGCGTCGTCCGTTTCTCAATATGCTGCCTTGAAAGCAATCGACGAACCCACATTTCCGCAGACTCTGCGGATGACATTCCAGAAGAGGAGAGACCTTCTTCATTCCATTCTTACTAGGAGTGACAAGATCGAATTCAAGAAACCGGCGGGAACATTTTACGCATTCCCTAAACTTACGAATGGAATGACCGGAGAGGAATTCTCGAACGCTCTTCTTGAAAAGAAGAAGGTCCTTGTGACTCCAGGATCGGGATTCGGGCCGTCAGGAACAGATAAGGTAAGAATGTCATTCGCACTCGCCGACAGGGATCTAGAAGAGGGGGCAAAAAGGATTGTCGAATTTTTGGAATGAATTGCTCGAACCAAATGGCACTCTTTCACTGAAGAACCACGATAATGACCAATACCAGCATCTATTTTCGTTTCTTTCTATATGCAGTATACTTCATCTGGTCGAATTCGAGAATGTGTCTTATCTTCTTTGATATCAGATATTTGCTAATGTCTTCCGAAACGTCCCTGACATAAGTTTCGGGTAGCGGAGCAAGGATGGTAATTTCCTTCTTGTCCAACGGGAAGATCATTCTCAACTTTCCCTCTCTTGTATATCCTTCTGGTTTCCTGTTGTGTTTTACGTCAAGCATGTTGAGCATTATGATCACATCTCGGTGATCCGGCTCATCCTCCATCTCGTTTGTTTCTTTGAAGAAGAGCTCCATCATCCCCTTGAAACTCTTCTCTAGCTGTTTCCATTCGAAATTCTGAGGGAAAATTATGTGCCCGCTCCAGTTCTTCATGACAACCTACTTTGCTCGGTATCTCTTTTTAACTGTCATCGGAATTGCGTCGTTGTCATACTCTATGAGAGCAATCCTTAGTGGGTCTATGACATCTTTAGGAATCTCAATGATAATTGGCGCTCCCATTGAAACCTGAAGTGCTCTTGCACCAACTATTCTTGCTTTTTCATATTTAGAATATTTTCTCTTTGACATTAAACCACCTGATGAATACTTCATTATACTTGAAACCGTCACAAATTCCTCGCTCCAGTTATAACTTACTGCCTATTAAGTTTATTATTTTGGTCAAGAAATGTTTGTCACTGCCAGTGAAAGGATCAACAAAATCGCTGTCAATATCGATTTCTCCGGTGACTTTCCCATCTTTGAAAATGGGTGCGACCATCTCCGATTTCGTTTCCGGGAAGCAGGCAATGTATCTTGGGTCCTTTGAAACATCAGGAACTATTACTGTAAGTTCCTCTTTTGCCGCT
>JACWAC010000177.1 GCA_014874235.1 Thermoplasmatales archaeon | reverse complement strand
CTAAGGACGTTCCGCACGAACTGATAATTGTTGATGACAACAGCTCGGATGGAACGATAGACCTGCTGGAAAAAGTTGAGGCAACGGATTGTGGACTCAGTGTGATAGTCAACGACAAGAGAGAGGGCCTCCTGAAATCAAATCTGATGGGTCTCAGATACGCGACCGGAGACGTGATGATCGTCCTGGATTCCGATCTGCAGCATCCTCCAGAGAACATTCCTTTGATGGTTAAAGAGATAGAAAATGGATATGCGGGAGTAGTCATGAGCAGGTTCGTAGAAGAGAGTGCAATCGGTCAGAGAAATCCGCTCAGGTCTTATGCAACCTCGGCAGCAATCGCTTTCTGCCATGTCCTGTTACCTCCGACAAGAAAGTACAAGGACCCCATCTCTGGTTACTTCGCATTCGATCGCAGCGTCAGGGTGCCTTACGAAAAGATATTCGAGATTTTCGACGATAGGATTGCTTACAAAACGCTCATACCAATACTAGCTGGCAATGCTGACAAGAATTTCGAAGAACTCCCATTCTATTTCGGGAAGAGAAACTGGGGAGAATCCAAGATCGTGACAGAGAACTTTCTATCTAGATACCTGTCGGAGCTCAACCTCTATCGGACCATTCTAAGGGAGAAGGCCTCCTGAATGAAGAAGACAGCAATCATATTCAGTTACAACGATGGAGACCTCGTCTTGTCTCCACTCAAGTCAGTTTTACAGAGCGATGTTGACCAGGTCTTCCTTCTCTACGGTGGAGAACCGGTCTCTGAAGAAGTCAACAAGATAGAAGACACGAGACTGATCAAAGTACTGGAAAAAGAAAGAAAGGGAAAGGTGAAAGCTCTCAACTCGATCGTTGCGAACGTATGGGGAGATCTGGTATTCCTGATATCCGGAGACGTTTCCTTTGACACCTCACTCATAAAGAGGTGCGAGAAAGCATTCACCGGTACCACAGGAGTCGTTTCCGTTAGAGTGAAACCTTCAAACTCCGAAAATTTCACGGAAAGGATGGGTGCATTGATGTGGGAGATGCACGACCTTCAACTGACCCATCTTTCCAAGATGGGAAACAACGTTCATGGAGGAGAATTCCTCTGCGTAAGGAAAGGACTGCTCAGGGACGTCCCAGAAGTAATTAACGAGGACGCATTTCTATGCCTCAGGGCATCGAGCGTGGGACTTTCCGTCGTTTATCTGGAGGGTGACGAAGTCCGTAATTTCGTACCGTCCAACCCATTAGACCTTTTTCAGCAGAGAAGAAGAGTCAATTTTGGACATCTTGAAATCCAGAGAATGGGATGGGACCCTAGGGTAATGGACACCCTCATGTTCAGTGAGCCCTCCCTCTTCCTGGACATATTAGTGGAATTCCTTAGGGAAAGGAAATGGAACGTATTCACTCTCTCTGGTGCAATATCTATCGAAGTCCTGGCAAACCTTTCCGCAAGAATGGACTATTTTTTCGGAAAAGACCACAGGAAATGGACTATGGTAGAGAGAGAAACGGTCTTAAATTCATGAGCAGCTCGAGGTCGACCATTACGTATCTCGACATTCTAAGCCATTATTGTGTCGTCTAAAATATAACCCGCATCTTTTGAATATTTGAACCTCTCAAATCCCATAGAGAATTTCCAAGAACAGTTTTATATGTATATGACCTGCCTTTTAGTGGCTCCAAAGACTGTTACCATAAATGGCAAGAAGTATGTACAGAAAATATCAGAAATTGCCTGTGATGAGCCATTCAAGTACCTAGAGGAAATAAAAGAAAAGAAGAAGAAATCAATATAGTAGAAAAATGACGTAGGATTTCAAAGAAGATAAACGGCTTAAACTCGGGGGATTTTTAGATTATCGCGAATCATCCGTAGATTCTTCTCCAAAGCTAATAGAGGTCTTCTTGAAACACCTTATATTACCAAACATAGTACCAATAACCTTTATTCATGCGCTAAGAATTGTTCACCAAGTCCATGAAGGTATTCTATTAACTCGGTCATTCTAAATCATACTACAACAGATTGTAAGCCTCATGACAAGTTGTAGTTCTTAGAATCGATCAGGTAGTTTGAATATCGCCTCTTTGTTCTCCAAAACCAATAG
>JACWAC010000176.1 GCA_014874235.1 Thermoplasmatales archaeon | reverse complement strand
GTCTTTATCCTTCTCCTTCACTTCCACCAGAAGTTTTATTAAACTTTTGTTAAAACATTATCCAAGCAGGACGGACTGTTCTAACTGGAGAAGAAATTCTGTTATGCGTTTTTATTCAAGTGAACTGGTGTGCAAACAAGTCGATTAATGCATTTCTTAGAAACAGGAACAACTCCTTTCCCGGAACATTCAATAGATACCTGTCAAATTGTGCCCAACTTGCTTTCTAGAATTATTCAGAAACTCCAAGAATCATTTCACTCTCCACAAAAGTTAAAGTGAAGATAGAAAATCACTCTACATGAGATTCGAGGGCAAGGTTGTACTTGTTACGGGGGCTAGCAGAGGAATCGGGAAAGCGGTTGCAACGGGCTTCGGGAAGGAGGGAGCCAAAGTTGTGGTCAACTACTCGAAATCCAAGTCGAAAGCTAATGAAGTTGTGAAAGAGATTGAAAAATACGGAGGTGAGGCAATCTCCATAAAATGCGACATTTCTGATGAAAACCAGGTCAGAGATATGATTGAGAAGGCAGTTCAAAGGTTCAGTAGATTAGATATCCTCGTCAACAATGCAGGTATTGGCTTTCTGTCTAATTTTGAAGAAATGAAAACTGAACAGTGGAAACGCACTTTTGATGTAAACATGCTTGGAGGCTTCCTCTGTTCTAAGTACGCTGCAAAACAGATGCTTAAACAGAAATATGGCAGAATCGTAAACATCGCTTCCACGGATGGAATTAACACGTATGATCCTAGATCGATTGACTATGCTGCGACAAAAGCTGCAGTAATCAATTTCACAAAGAGCCTTGCACAGGCTTTGGGACCTGATATACTGGTGAACTGTGTTGCCCCCGGATGGGTCGCCACGGATATGAGCAAGGGGATGTCGAAAGAAACGATGAGAAGAGAGCTGAGCAGACAGATTATAAAGAGATTCAGCAGACCTGAGGAGCAAGCAAATGCGGTACTCTTCCTTGCTTCAGACGATGCAAGTTACATCACCGGCAGTGTGTTGGTAGTAGACGGAGGTTTTCGTTGAACAGGAAGCCTTGGTTAACTGGCAGGTTCTACGCTTAAGGCGGTTCAATGATCGAACTCAGGAAACGCTTAACAGCCTTTAACTGGTCACAAATTTCGTATAGTGCTCTAAGAGGCAAAATTGTGCAGGACGATCTCGAAGGGGAATGAAGAGAAAAGAGAATGCCTGGAGAATACCTTTCAACGGATTACGTCAAATATTCAGATCAAAACTTTAGGTTGAGGAGAACGAACTATTCTATCTTCTCGAGCCAAGGGAGGACTTCTCGAATAAGTGAAGGGCCGTGATGTGCAAAGAAGTCATAGTTTCCAGGGGTGAGATGAATCCTGTGATTCTTGTACGCAGAAATGTTCTTCCATTTTCGCTCTGATACCAGCATATCGACAAGATTGACTTCACGCTTGGAAAACATCTTGGGTTCTATTATGACATATTCTGGATCTGCACTCCTTACAAATTCTAGATCTGGAGTCAACCATTCTCTTGGATTTTCAGAATATAGAGATTTAAAGTTCATGAAACGGAGGACATCGGTTATGTACGACAGAGAACCGAAAGTGACTGGTCCTCCGAGATCACACTCAAAATAGACACTCTTCTCTCTTCCGATTTTCAGATCTTTCATGCTCCTCCACAGTTCCCGTTCAATGATCCTGCCCTCGTCTTGTTTACCAGTCACAATGCCCACTTTTGTCACCAAGTCTATCACTCCAGCCAAAGAAGAGGGCAGCTTGAAAGAAAAGGTGGCAAAGTGAGAAGCAAGCTGGTCCGCAACGGTGTTCTGATAACCCGTGACAGTCAAGATGATATCTGGTTTCAGTTTCTCAAACTGTTCTATGCTCGCGTATCCGTAGCTTGCGACCTTTTTCCTTTTCTGGGCTTCTCGGGGTCTAACGCAGAAAGGAGTGACCCCAACAACCTTGTCTCCAAGTCCAAGTTCAAACAGAATCTCTGTTATCGCAGGACTCAGGCTGATTATTCTATCTATTCTTTCCGGAATTTTCACTTCGCTGTTCCTATCATCTATAAGATTTACCAAAGCAATTGAGATTCTTACTGGCTATTTTAACTTCA
>JACWAC010000175.1 GCA_014874235.1 Thermoplasmatales archaeon | reverse complement strand
CCAGCGGAGGTTGCCGAGCTTGGCCAAAGGCGACAGACTCAAGATCTGTTTCCATAGGGATTCGCCGGTTCAAATCCGGCCCTCCGCATGTAAGAAAAAGTTTAAGGATCGTGCACCCCTCCTTTTTTCTAACTATGATGGGTACGAACCTGATTTATTTTCCGCAATTATTCTCCTGGATATTGTGCACTCTTGATTTGAAGGTTTTTATGCTTTCCATTTAAATTCCATTTCGTTGAGAAGCGTAGCTGATCAGCGTGCCGTTGATTATACGATGCGTTAAATATTACACAAAGATGACTGGATGTTGACCGCGGAACAGTCCTCCTCATATAGATGGGTCATGGCAGGAATTGCCGGACTGCTGATGACCACGAGCTTCATATCACTCACATCTTTTGGGATACTATCTACGGCAATGGCTTCCTCCTTCCACGTGAGTTCTGAAGAGTTAACTGTACTCGGTGTTGACTCATTTTCAATCGGTCTTTTCGCAGCATTCTTCCTCGGACAGGGTGGCGTTTTCAGTACTAGACTCAAAACGGGTGTTTTGGTTGCGCAGGCATTCCTCATAGTCCCACAGTTCCTCATTCCACTCTCCTATAATCTGGTGTTCCTGATAATTTTCCGTTTCGTCCAGGGGCTGATGATCATGATGCTTGCGCTCTTCTCCATTCAGCTTGAGGGATGGTTTGCATCGAACGAAAGGGCCAAGGCGCTTGCATTCACACTGGGAGCGATAAGTCTCGGAAGTGCAGCAGGAGGTCTCCTTGGTGCTGTCCTGAAATCATTCGGCTGGCAGCAATCATACCACATAACCGGAATCATAATGCTTGTCGGTGCGGTTGTTTATTTTGTATTTGCAAAGGATGCTCCATCACAGAAGAAGGAATTCGTCAGGGAAGGGGAAAAAGGGCATCAAAGTGCCTGGGGAAATCCTATGACGTGGATAATGGGAGTAATACAGATTCCCATAGCCTGGACACTTTTCAGTATTGGTGGTTATCTTTCGACATATTCCCATTATCTCGGATATTCGATCGCACAATCAGGAAGTCTCGTTATTGCGTGGGGTGTATCAGGCTTTGCAGCAGCGTTCGTTGGCGCAATCTTGGGTGACCGCCTATCGAGAAAGGCAGCTACGAACAGGGGAATACTGAGGGCGAGACTGAAGGTCATGACTCTGGCAGATGTGATGATGGCAATTGGGATAATCCTGATGATGACAATCGGCCACGTATCCTTTTACGCTCTTATGTTTGCAGCAGTGATCAATGGCTTCTTGATGATGTTTCCTCCAAACTACTGGGCTCTGCCTGGAAATATCTTCCCATTGGCGATGGTAAGCGCGGGTGCATTTGGCATGGGACTTATATCCAATTCAGCTGATGCTATAGGCCCATTGGTGACGTCATCTATTATAGTGGACGTAGGATGGACCGGTGTATTTCTCATAATGCTGGGACTCTCATTATTGGGAATTATACTCAATGTGCTGCTCGGCAGATCAGGAATAAAGATTTACGAGGGAGAGCCACGATGATAGGTACCAATGCATTTGAGAATGCTACTGGTAACTTGAAGGTGACTGTTCCCTTGTTTCTGAGTTCTGATTGCAGTGCAAAATCATAGTCCATTTTAGAACGCTCGAGAACGAATATCCAGCAAATTCGTTCCCAAAATACAGAAGAGACTATTGTCTTGAATGTTCAGAGGTACTTAGCGAGTTCCCCTGGATTCGAAACTAGTGGAAGTCTATCGGAGTCAAACTGTATTGCACTCTGATCCTTGAGACCATTCCCGGTTGCAATGAAAACGACAGAAGAATTTCCCTTAATGAACTTCTCCAGTCGGTTCAAAGCCGCTATAGGGGCTGCACTCGCAGGTTCCACGAATATGCCTTCGTTTGAAGCAAGTGATTTCTGGGTCCTCAGGATTTCCTGATCAGAAACTACCAAAAATTGTCCCTGAGAATCTCTGACTGCGCGAAGTGCTTTACTCCAAGAGATAGGATTGCCGATCATGATTGCAGATGCTACGGTTTCCGGTTTTTCCCATCTGGCGACTGTCTCCCTTCCCTCAAAACACCAGTGCAATTCCCAGGCCAATGCCTATGACTATCAAACCAAGAATTTCTGAAATGGTATATCTTTC
>JACWAC010000044.1 GCA_014874235.1 Thermoplasmatales archaeon | reverse complement strand
GATGGAACTCGGCTTCCGCCCAAAACCCATAGATATGAACTTCTTTGAACACACTGAAGACTATCCAATTACTGGTATGCACAATGGTCACAGGGTAAGAGCTGAGGGCATGCAAAGGACAGATCAACTGGGAAATCCTTACCCCACAAGACTCGGTATTCATGGTACGAACGTTGCGGTTGATTGGGAAAGCTGTATAGCAGATGGTGCGTGCATGGCCGTTTGTCCATCGCACGGGTTTGAATGGTATCTGAATAGGGGGAAAACTGGGAAGGGAAATGACCTGAAGCTGGAAGAGGGCTCCGAACTCTGGGAAAAATTTCGAACGGACAAGGCAGATCCTGTTGGACAGGACTATTGTGTCTTCTGCAATGCCTGTGTCGCTGCCTGCCCATCTGGCGCCATCTCTGTGCTTAAGAGGATGTAAGACGATTCACCGGGTGTTTGCGCAGTTCTGTGGTGAATGAGGAGAGCCGAAAATTATTTTCTCTCTCTCATCAGTTCTACAAGTTTTGAAGTAATTTCCTTCGAATCTCCTCTGATGAAAATCTTCTTCCTCTTAGGAGGTGTGATGTCGACTAGACCCCTTACGATGGTGAAAGAACCTTTCAGCCCGGTCACTTCTTCCGCCAGTTCCAAGTCCTTTGAACCCCAGATGGTGAGCTTATAGTCGGAGTCGGCCCATCTCTTTCTCCTGAAGTCTGGAAATCTTGCCTGATTTGCATGCATTTCGATGCTGATGACTGCGGGCATTTCAACCTCGACGGTCTCATGTCCTCCCCTGATTGTCCTCTTTCCCATCAGCTTGTCTCCCGCTACCTCGAGAGAAGAGACGAAAAGTACCTGGGGCAGATCAAGGAATTCGGCAATCTGTCCCGGGAGTTGACCGAGACCTGCATCCGATGATTCTTCACCTGCGAGTATCAGATCGTAATCTCCAATCTTCTTGATCGCAGTGGCCAGGACGAGCGCAGTCGGGAACGTATCCGCCCCACCGAAACTTCGGTCGGATAGCAATATCGCATCGTCGGCCCCCATCGCCATTCCCAGCTTGAGATAGCTCTCAAAGAATGGGGGGCCCATCGAGAGGAGTATGACCTTTCCCCCGTTCTCTTCCCTAAGTCTAAGAGCGGTCTCTATTGCGTTCTTGTCGGTCTCGTTGATCTGGTTTTCTGCCTTGCTCCTGTCAAGCCTCTTTGTTGCAGTATCGAATATTATGTTCTCCGATTTGGGGACAATCTTCGTGCAGACTATTATGTTCTTCATGCCTTATCCTCCAGTTTGTTAATCAATAACGGAACGATCTCGGAAACGTCCCCTACTATGCAGTAATCAGAGTGATTGAATATCTCTGACCTTTCATCTATGTCTATCGAAACAACCGTTTCACAATCCTTTATTCCTGAAGTGAAGTGTTCGGAGCCGCTGACGCCCAGGATGAGCGCGACCTTTGATTTCAACGAATAACCGGTAGATCCGACCTGTAAGTCCCTCGGAACCAGACCCTTGTCAGCCAGTGGCCTCGTCACGCCGATGTCGCAGTTTGCGAGCTCTGCCAGCCTCTTCACTAGAGTGATATCTCCTCCGGTCCCGTTCCCCCCGACAATGGTTCTTTCAGATTTTGAGAGGTCTTTCAACTTGGATACGTTCCTCTCCAACACCTTCACCCTGTTCCTGACATTTGAAAGATCTGGAATCAGCGTTCTGATTTTTCCTTCCCGTTTTGGATCGTAGACCTTGTTGAACGTGCCGGGTCTCACTGTCGACATCTGCGGTCGGGTTTTTTCACACACTATCTCTGCGAGTATCTTCCCCCCATACGCAGGCACGCCGAAAACGACAAGACCGTTTTCGTCCATCTCCATGTTTATCGCATTTGCAGTCAGGCCCGTTCTCAACCTGGCAGCAAGTCTGCCTGCCAGGTCTCTTCCGTAAGGGGTAGCGCCAATCAAGAAGGCAGTAGGAGTCTCTTTCCTTATCGCGTCAAAGAGTGACTTGACGTAGAGGTCATTCGAGTAATCGTTCAGGTCATCGTGTTTCAGAATGATTGCCCTATCCGCACCGTACCTTATCGTTTCCCTTGCCGTCTCGTCGCCCGGAGTACCGAGCAGTATTCCGGTCAGGGTGTATCCGAATTTCTTGGTTAGTTCTGTGGCCTTACCCAATATCTCCAGAGATGGCTCTGCAATCTCCTCTCCTTCTCTCTCGATGAACACCCAGATGTCCTTTGTCGTCATTTCACACTCTCCTCCAAGAATTCAGCAACCTCTTTCACCTTCAGGTTTATGCCATTGGTCTTTCCACTGTCAGAGAGATTCATGTTGCAAACCGGGCACGCGGTTATAACCGTTTCAGCACCGGTATCCCTCGCCTGCTCCATTCTGAAATCAGAGAGTCTCTTCCCTTCGAAGTCTATGAACATCCTGTTCCCTCCTCCTCCACAGCAGAGACTGTTCTTTCCTGACATTTCCATTTCCTTGACCTCAAGCCCTGGGAAAGTTCCCAGAATCTCCCTGATGCTTTCATCCCCTCCGTCGTATCTGCTCAGGTAGCAGGGATCGTGAATCGTTATCTTCCCGGATCTTCCCTCTTTGAATCCTATCTTTCCTTCCTTTACGAGGTCGCTCAGGAATTCCGAGTAGTGTTTAACGTCGATCTTGAACCCCATGTCTCTGTAGTACTTTTCGAACATGTTCTTGCAGTGGGGAGAGAATGCCACGACGGTCTTCGCACCCGTCTTCTCAAACATCGAAATGTTTTCCTTCACAAGATCGTCCAGGTAGTAGGCCTCACCTGCGTTCCTTACGGGTTCTCCACAGCACATCTCCTTGTTCCCAAGGGTACCGTAGTCTATTCCTGCCTTATTCAGGAGCTTTGCTAGGGAGCGAAGAGCTGGATGAAGATCCTTGTTGTAGGCTGCATCGCAACCTACGTACAGCAGTACTTCTGTCCCCTTCTCTGCATCCTTGACTTCGAGCCCATCTGCCCACTTCGACCTGTCACTCTTCTTTCCACCCCAAGGGTTTCCGTTCTCGTAGATGTCCCAGAGCATCGCGACTATCTTGTCTGGTGCTTTCCTCTCTTCAAATTCGAATTGCCTCAGGCCTCTTATCACGTTTACTATGTTGACCTGCCTCGGACAGCTCTGTTCGCAGAGCTTGCAGGTGGAACAGTTCCATATTCCGCTGGTGACGTCCAGACCTATCTGAGCCCTTCGAATCAGGTTTCTGGCGTCTATGGTCTCTTCACCCATGTAGCCAAGGGGGCATGTTGCTGTACAGACTCCACACTGATAGCACTCGTTTCCGTTAAACCCGGTAAGATTGACCACTTTCTCCCATCTTGCGTCATCCACAACTAACGTCTTACCACCCCCTTCAGCTTTGTTTCCGTGCTCGTTATCTCCTCTCTTGAAAGCGATTTGATCAGTGCGTCCATCTCCCTTATCTTTGATGCAAATCTGTTCCCCTCTGCAGCGCTGACCCACCATAGCTGAAGCCTTTCTGGGTTGACATTCTTGGCTTCAAGGAAGTGCCGCCACCTTTCTACCCTCTTCTCCGTATACTCGTTGGCGTCGATGTAGTGACAGTCGTTTATGTGGCACCCGGTTACAAGAACGGCACCCGGGTTCTTGCTGAAGGCATACATGACCAGTTTCTGGGATATCCTGCTCGAGCACATCGTTCTGATGACCCTCGCGCTTGGTGGATACTGAATCTTGGAGATGCCTGCCTGATCCGCACCTGCGTAGGAACACCAGTTGCATGCGAAGACGACAAGTTTTTCGTCGGGTTTTTCGGCGGTCGCTGCATCTATCTGTGTCATTATCTGGGAATCTGTGAAATTGGGCATTGAGATCGCACCTTCGATGTTGCACTCTGCAACACAGTTCCCACACCCCATGCACGCAGCCGGGACCAGTTCGATCCACTTCCCTCTCTCCCCCTTTATCGCACCGTAGGGACAGACATCTGCACACCTGAGACACTTCACGCACTTTTTCTGGTCTATCTGCGGAATTATCGGTTCCTTGCTTATCTTCCCCCTGAACAGTAACTTGGCAGCCTTCGCTGCCGTCGCATACCCCTGAGAAATGGACTCCTTCACTCCCTTTGGGCCCTGAACCGTACCTGCGAGGAAAACTCCCTGGACCGCAGCCTCCACAGGCCCGAGTTTGGGATGAACTTCAAGGAGAAATCCCTCCATATCCCTGGAGAGCTTGAGTTGAGAAAATATCTCCTCGTCCTTTGGTTTGAGCCCGATGTTCAGTACGAGATGATCTGCGGGAGCTTTCATCTTGGTTGACGAAAGTTCGTCGACGAACGTCAAGGAAGAACCGTCGAATTCTATCGCTTGATCTGCCGTATTTAGGGGATCATATCGGAAGAACTGCACTCCCATCTCACCTGCCTTCTTGTAGAGATTTTCTGCATTCCTTTCGTACGCCCTGATGTCCTTGTAGAAAACGCGGACGGTCTTTCCTCTTTCTCTCAGATCGATGGCCTGCTGAAGCATGGTCGAGCAACAAAATCTTGAACACCCTTTCTCTCCGTTCCTGGACCCTATGCACGACATGATCGCATATTTGTCGCCCTCGAGTTTCGAATAATTCTTCTCGAGGTCGAGAGATGTCACCACCTTTGGATCGTTGCCATAACCAAATTCGGTCGGTTGATAGGGGTCGGCGCCTGTAGCCATTATGATCGCTCCTGCCTCCATCTTCTCTCCGTCCGAGAGTGTGACGGAGAAATTTCCCACGAATCCCGTTATCTCCTTGACCGTAGTGTTTGTGTGTACGGTTGCAGAAGATTTCTTAAGGTCGTGATCGAGCTTGGCCAGGACCTCCCTTCCTTTGACTGTCGAGGGTGAGACGGTGTCTATAGAGTTCAGCAGTCCTCCAACCTCTCCGCTCTTTTCTATAAGATGAGTTTCTATGCCCATGTTCGAAAGAGAAGTCGCCGCTGCCATACCCGCCGGCCCTCCTCCGATTACAATTCCTGCCCTTACGACTGGAAATTCTATATCATCCATCGGGGTCAGCAACCTCGCCTTGGAAACTGCCATGTTCACTATATCCACGGCCTTCTCGGTGGCAGGGACCTTCTCATTCTTGTGGACCCAGGAATCCATGTTTCTCACGTTTGCCATCTCGAATAGGTAGGGGTTTAGCCCGGCCCTAGAACAGACCCTCTGGAAAGTCACGCCGTGCGTCTTTGGAGAGCACGCACCAACTACGACCCTGTTCAACTTGTTCTCCTTAATCTTCTCAACTATTGAGTCCTGAGTACTACCTGCACAGGTGTACTTGTTCTCCTCCACATATACCACATTGGGACGCTTCCTGATCTCTTCTTCTACTTCCTTTACGTTAACAACTCCTGCGATGTTCGACCCGCAATCGCACAGGAACACCCCGATCCTTGGTTCTCCCGATACGTCTAGCGGTGGGGGAGGTGGTTCTTCTATCCATTCCTTATCCCTGACGTATTTGAGCGCCTTCGAAGATGCAGCGCCTGCTTCCGTAACGCTATCGGGTATGTCCTTCGGACCGGACGCGCAGCCTGCAACGAAAATTCCTTCCCGAGTAGTAGATACTGGATCTTCCACCTCGTTCTTGAAGAATCCATCTTCTGACAGTTCGACCCCCAGAACATTCGCGAGTTCACCCGTCCCCTTGGAGGGGATCGATGCAGTGGCCAGGACTACCATGTCGTAGTTCTCCTCCTTCAGCGAACCGTCATCGGTCGCATACCTCACCACTATTGAGTCCCCCTTTCTCTTGACGGAAGCGGGTCGTGATCTAATGTACCTGACGTCCTTCTGGGACCTTGAGTAGAGTTCGTCAAACCCCTTTCCGTACGCCCTTATGTCCATGTAGAGAACAGTGACGTCCCTTATCCCATGATCGACCAGCTGTGAAGCCTCCTTTATAGAATACATACAACACGTTCTGGAACAGTAAGGCACGAACCTGTTGTCCCTGGAACCAGCACACAGAACGAAGAGAACCTTTTCGGGATGCTTTCCGTTGGATGGTTTTATAACCTCTCCATCCGTGGGTCCGGAAGCATTCAGCATTCTTTCCAGTTCATAGGAAGTTAGAATGTCCGGGTCTGAGGAATAGCCAAATTCCGGTAGCAGCGACGCATTTAACAGGTCGAACCCAGTCGATGCGATGATAGAGACCACTTTCTCTTTTATCACCGTCGGTCCCATGTTGAAGTCTATCGCTTCGGGTCCGCACACATCGGTACACCTTCCACATGCGATGTAGTTCGGGGGATCGTTCAGGCAGCTCTCTATGTCGATCAGGTAGGGCCCTGGTTCAGCCTGAGAGAACGGCGTGTATATTGCCTTCCTTGCACCCACTCCTGCATCAAACTCATTCTTTCTCAGCTGCGGACATGCCTGAACGCAAAGATCGCATCTCGTGCAGGCATCCGTGACGAACCTCGGTTTTTGGTTGATGGTGACTTCGAAATTGCCCTCTTCTCCCTTGACCTCCGTGAGTTCAGCCAAAGTCAACACCGTGATGTTCTTGTTGTGGGTGACATCGCTCATCTTGGGAGCCTCGATGCATATCGAACAGTCGAACGTCGGGAAGTTCTTGTCCAGTGCCGCCATCTTTCCCCCGATCGATGCAGATTTCTCCACAAGCAGAACTTCCGCTCCGGACTCTGCCAGATCAAGAGAGGCCTGTATACCGGCTATCCCCCCTCCTATAACAAGTACCTTATCTGCCATGCTTCTTCCCCTCCTCATAACCTTTCTCGAAACAAGAAACGTTAGCGTCGATGTATTTCGGGAATCTCTTTGCAATCGCTCTCTCCCCGGATTCTTCCGAAAACACTCTGGTCAACCCTGAAAATGCACCCATAAGCACCACGTTCGCACCCTTTGGATTCTTCAGCTCTTTGGAAATCTCTATCGCAGGAATCTCGACACTCTCTCGCTTAAGAGAATCCGGAACGGAGACGAGGCTCCTTTCTGTTATGATTTTTGACTTCGTGTTCAGATCCGAGATATTGACGTCCAGTCCCTCCTGGGAAAGCGTGACCAGGTAGTTGATCTCCTCAGGAAGTGGGTAGTCAACAGCCTCATCGCTTATGATCAAGTCAGCCTTGGACCATCCACCGGTGATGTAGGGGCTGTATTCCTCGGTCATCATGACATACTTCCCGTCCTCAACGGTAGCTTCTCCCACGAGTTTGGCAAGCGTTATGATTCCCTGTCCTCCCATTCCGTACATCCTGACACCCACTTTCATTTTCGTCCCTCCTTCAGTTTGGCGGTGAGCTCTTGCTCAAGCATTATGTATGAAGGCCTCTTCCTCTTGACGAATTCTCCGAGTACGACCTGCTTTCCGTGGAAAGGATCTATGGATATGTCCTCTAGCTTGGCATCGTTCTGGACCACCGATTTGGTACGATAAAACTCCATCTCCTCAAACCCGTCTCCAAATCCGTTGAATTTTCCGAAATTCGGAGGACATGGTGAGAGTACTTCGATGAACGCGAACCCCTTGACATCCATCGCCGTCTTGATCGATCTGGTTAGCTGTCTCGGGTGCATTACAGTCCATCTTGCGACGTACGACGCACCCAGTGCAGAAGCAAGATAGGGTAGGTTGAAAGAAGGCTCTATGTTACCGTAGGGAGTGGAGGCAGACTTGGATGTCGGAGGCGTTGTAGAACCGTGTTGGCCACCAGTCATTCCATAATTGAAATTGTTGGAGCATATGACCAATAGGTCCATGTTTCTCCTAGCCGCGTGGATGAAGTGGTTTCCACCGATGTTGAACAGGTCTCCGTCACCGCTGATAACGGTGACATTGAGATTCGGGTTGGCCAGTTTCATGCCCGTGGCGAATGGTATCGCCCTGCCGTGGGTCGTGTGGTATGAGTCCAGATTTGCGTACCCTGGTAGTCTTGCCGTACATCCTATTCCAGAGACTAGGACATTGTTTTCAGATGGAATCCCGGACTTTTCCAGTGCGTTCAGATAACTCTGGAGCAGTATTCCCAGACCACATCCTGGACACCAGACGTGCGGAAACCTTTCCTCCCTTATCAGTTCGTGTTTAGGGTGAAACTCCGTTTCCGTCATGCGAAACATCTCTCTATTTCCTTGAGTATGATCTTGTAATCCGGCACTGCTCCCGGAGGGAAGTGCACTTCCCTTGTCTCGGATTGACCGTACTCTCTGACAGAGTGAGAATACTGTCCATAGTTGATTTCTGGAACGATGAATTTCTTCGACCTTTCCGCCAGTTCCTTTATCCTCTTCTCTGGAAATGGCCACAACGTTATCGGCCTAAACATTCCGACCTTCAGCCCCTCCTTACGAGCTTCCTTAACCGCTTGTTTTGCAGATCTCGATGTGATACCATATGAGACCAGGATCAGCTTCGCATCTTCGACAAGGAATTCTTCATACTTCACTATCTTCTCCTCATTCTTCCTTACCTTGTTCAGCAGATGTTCTAACATCTCCTTTTCCACGGACGCCTCATTTGACGGATATCCTTTTTCGTCGTGGGTCAGACTGTCTACGTTTCCTCTGAATCCTGTTCCTGCAATGAACATCGGAATGAAATCATTTGAGTAGTCGAACACCCTGTCCGAACCGTTCCGGACCTTTCTCGTTTCCCTTTGAACTATATCGTATTCATCGATCTTCTTTACTTCAAGCATTTCGGTGAGATGACCTACCACCTGGTCCGATGCGACGAACACTGGTTGCCTGTAAGTTTCGGCAGCGTTGAATGCCTCTATCTGAAGATCAAATGCCTCCTGCACGCTGTTTGGAGAATATGTTATGGGTGCAAGATCTCCGTGAGAACCCCATCGAGTCTGCATGACGTCCCCCTGTCCAACTCTCGTTGGAATTCCCGTCGATGGACCTCCTCTCATCTCGTCCAGGACAACCGTCGGAGTTTCGGTTATCATGCCAAGTCCGATGTTTTCCTGCATCAGCGAGAATCCTGGACCAGACGTGGCTGTCATGCTCTTTACACCTCCGTTTGAAGCACCTAAGATGGCAGCCATGCTACCTATCTCATCCTCCATTTCTATGAAGTGGCCCCCCACTTCGGGGAGTCTAGAACTCATCCTCTCCAGAACTTCACTGGAGGGAGTTATGGGATATCCTGCAAAGAAACGACAGCCCGCAAGAATCGCACCTTCGGTTGCCGCAAAATTTCCGTCAGCAAAGTATCTTCCTGGAGGCAACAGGTTCATTGTACCTGCACCTCCGTTACGAAGATGGCGAAATCTGGACAGATGGCCTGGCACATTCCACATGCCACGCAGGAATCCTTCTTGTCTTCCTTCACCCTTACAGGATGATAACCGTGAGTGTTTACAGAGGGTGATCGTTCAAGCACTTCTTTTGGACAGTAATTGGTGCAGTAGTTGCACTCTTTGCACCTCTCTGAAAATATGTGGACTTCTCCTCTTGGTGTAGGGAATTTATCATAATTTACAGGTTCCCTCCACATATTTTTTTGCTCTTGATTAATTTTAGGTATTTTTATCATTAGTCCCTCGATTAAATCATGACATTATTCCTAAAAGGCTATAAATCGTTTTGCTTGGAAACCACGAGTATTCTTAGTTCTCTAAACATGTTTTAGCCTACTAAAAGAATAGAAAATTGAAGCAAAAAACTGGAGCTTCTTGTATCTAAAAAGTTCAGAGGAAGAACGTTGTCCTTTAAACTTCACGATAAATCTTCATCTGTTCCATTACTTATTAGGAACATTATAAAAATTGCAAACCTCAGCAACTTTATTATAGTTCAAAAATGATTTATTC
>JACWAC010000174.1 GCA_014874235.1 Thermoplasmatales archaeon | reverse complement strand
GGACTGCTACCCTCTGGGGCTGGATTTCTCGGAGCCATTCTTCTGTTCGTAGTACTGATCGTCGGGGTGTACCTCATCCACAGATCCGGCCACGAAACAAAGAAGAAATCGGATTACCTCATCGCCTTTTTCATATCACTGCTCGCTTTCTTGGGGTTCTGGATAATATCACTGAATATCCCCTGACTGGTTCTTTGTCCATTTCCCAAGTGAGGGGAAAAGAAATCTCTTTGCGATAACTTCTGGGACTGACCCTAGGTCGGGGCCCGATATCACCAGGATTTTGTTCGGATCGAAATCCTTGGAGAGCTTGACCCTTGGAATTATTTTGGCAATAGATTCTGAAATTTCCCTTTCTTCCCTTTCGCGGAGAACGCAGACTCTATCACCGATGACAAATGGCGGACCATATTTCGTACCGTTCTTCCACTTCTTCAGGAATGGCTCAATGTTGGGACTGGTTACTGGGGGTCCAATGTGCAACTGAGCCTCTCCCATTCGATTTGACTCGGGTATGATGACAATGTACCCTCCATTTTGAACAAAGACTGAGGAGTAAACCACTCTGAAGTCCAGATTTTCCAGTTCGCTCTTCAGGACAGAACTTATCCTTCTAAGGTTTGGCACAAGTACCTCTTCGTTGCATTTCCGGCATGGCATGAAAACGACCACTGCTTCTCTTGGCAGACAGAAATCCTGTTTTGGAGGGTAAAAGAAATCCCTCCATTTTTCCCAAGAGAACAGATTCGATGCCAGTATGAATGTGGCGAGATTTTCTGCGGAAACATTGGCAGCAGCATTTCTTCCAGAGTCGACTGGATCGACCATAACGAGATTCGCTGCGTCGAAAACCTTCGTGCCTTGACTGAGGACCGAGGGTATCTTCCATCCCCTTGCTTTGGAGACTACCTCGTCGAACGTCTTGTAGTGGTGGATGAGTAGTTCTGCAACATATCCGGAAAATCCCTGGACGGATGATTCTGAACCATACGCCCCAATCCCTTTGAGAAATTGCTTCAGGATTCTGACTTCGTTCTTCATTTCCTCGGTGAAATTTTCCTTTACAAATTTCACGTGAAAGGGAGTTCTGTCAACGGCTGTTCTCAGGTCCCTGCCTGTTGATGCCTTATAGCCCGGCACGATGTCTACGGAGAACGAATCTTGTGGCAAAGTCAGGTACGGATGATCAGAGTATTCTTCTATTCCCTCGGGAAAGTTCTTCCTGAGGACCTTGAGGATCTCAAATGCATCGAATTCTTCTGGAAAGAGCATGAAAATGTCTCCGTCAGATCCCTTGATGTCGGTGCCCTTCGCATAAGATCCTCCTAGAAATATTTCGAAATCCAGTTTCTCATTTTTCCTGATTCCCTTGAGCTGGTTAGATATCTTTTCTATTATCTCCAACCTCTTCTTCCTTACCGCAGGCTTTTCCAGTACGCTGTCTAGAATTTTCTTTCTATCAAATGCTGGTTGGTTTTTCATTTTCCCGAAATCAGCGCAATTATGGCTTCGGCAGGTTTGTAACCATTCTTTCTGAGTGCATCTATGGCTTTCTCCCTCTCGGCACCAGTTTTCTGCATTACGAGATTGAGGTCTTCCTCATTGATGTCGGAGTCCCTGGTTTTCGGAGCCTCGGCCTCGCCAGTTACCTCCTGGCCCCCTACCACCTGATACGTTCGTGTCCCCTGAACATCCAGGATTGTAACCTGTGGATTCTTGACAGACATCTTCCTATCACTGAATATGAAATCTACCTGGATCACTCCGTCCATGTCGCTGGATTTTATACCAGCCTGCTGCATCATTCGCCTAATCTGCCTCTCGTTCACCCTGCTGCCCATCATCGCGATTATGATTGCTTATGATGATAATACTTTTGCTGATTCGATCTTGCTTTTAATGTATTTATTTAAATATAGAAGATATGATTAATTAAAGTCTTAAATATCCAGAATGTGATATATGTCTGACAGAAAGTCAGGAGAAGGATGTTAAATGTCTGATCTACCAGACCAGTCTCGAATTACCGTTCGTTTATCTCTTGGATCGGTAACCAAGATCAACGAGCTGATAGAGGATGGTAAGTTCAAGAACATCTCGGAATTCATCAGAGAGGCTATTGAGTCCCATCTTGACGAGCTTACCAGCACAGGACCTTCCAAG
>JACWAC010000173.1 GCA_014874235.1 Thermoplasmatales archaeon | reverse complement strand
TCTGGAACGTTCACATCCTTCGGGATGGAGGGTGCTTCACCAGTGAAATCATCAATGTTCGTTGTGATGATCCTCTCCTTTATGAACGCATACCTGTGAATCTTCACGGCACATCAACATCAGGATATATTTCATGCTCTCTCATACCGGAACTGGAAATGTTCAAGATCGACTGAACACTACAAATCCAACTCATAGTTGACATTCTCAGATAGTAGAAAGGATTAATAAGTGCTTCAGCCTAAGGACTTGGAACAAATAGTTCTAGACAAAAGGAATGAAATATATGGACGAGTTTACAAAAGTGAAGGATCTCAATGAGGGATCCAAGAGAGTGACTGTTTTAGCAAAGGTCGTGACAGTTGGAGAAGCCAAACAAATACAGACAAGATATGGAGAACAAAAGAGCGTGACTGAGGCTGTTCTCGGAGACGAAACGGGGAAAGTGACAATGTCTTTGTGGAACGAACAGGCCAGCCAAGTGAGTAATGGCGACAGCATAGTCGTGGAAAACGCATATGTGAGCTTTGTAAGAGGCCACATGAGGCTGAACGTCGGAAAATATGGAGCCATAAAGAAATCAGAAACATCCGTAGGCGATGTGAGCGAGTCACTGGACATGAGCGAAAAAGAGCACCAAACAGAAGGGTTTGAGAGAAGACCAAGCAGAAACTTTAGCGGCGGAAACAGAAACTACAGAAGCAGATTCTAAGGGAATATAATCTTTCGATTATTCCCACTAAAATTTCTCTATTTTTATCTTTAATTCCGATTTCATCTTTTACTATTTAAAGAAAGTACCTGTTGCATACCAGTGAATTGTTTTTGATATCTTCGGACTTTTTTGAGGAATAATTGATTTATAAATTAGCTCTTAGCACTGGGAATGAGCGAAGGGGCAGAAGCCGAGAGTCGTACTTGTGCCTAGATCTGTTATGTATTCACTTTCGCGATATCTCTGGGTGCGGAGAGCGAGACAGGGCATCAACAGACTTTTTACCAACATGCTTGGAGAACCGCTTTCCTACGCCGGATTGAGGGGCGACAAATACCAGCTTTCCAGGCGTGCAGGGGTTCACTACAGCAGCCACCAGGCCAGAAGTTTTTTTGCGAGATGGCTGCACTACAATAACGTGGCCATCGAGGATGTGTTCGTGGTTATGCACCATTGGTCAGTCGAGGTCACAAGAAAGTAAATGCAACTCGATACCATAGATGTTATAACCAAGCTCTCGCGACGGCTGAGCTTGGTTTTGAAGCAGCCGACGCAAATGAAAGGAGTGATTAAAAATGGGAGAAGTCAAACCTGAACTGTTTGTCACGCCCCGAATGGGATTCAACACGAAAGTTTAATGCCCTTATTAATCCCTGTAACACTTGTTCATAAAGAAAGCGCAGGCTCTCTTATCTAAATTCTTTGATTAATCGTAAACTTCTTTCCTGTGCTCCAGACGAAGTAGAACCAATCTCTTTTGTTGAATAGCATATATTAATCTATATGGTGAAATTCTGATAGTTCGCTCACCTTTCAACGTATAACTGAGAGGTTTCCCTATTTCTGGATTCTCTACTATCTTCCTGATGTGTTTTTCTACTTTGATCTTGAAACCTTTGTCATTAATTCTTTTTACGTCACGTTCAAACTTTGAGGTATATACTATTTCTTCGATCTTGACTACCATTCTCTAAGCTCTTTGAAGAAGTCTCTCTTTGATCGGACTCTATACTTCCCCTTTTCAAGGTCTTTCCAAGCTCCCTCAACGAGTTTCAGAGTCTTCATATCTTTAGCAGAAATTTTAGAGCTTATCTTTTTCAAGACAATCATATCGTCACGGGCTGTTACAGCAAGCAGGCTACCTTCTTCTATCTTGAGTTCTCTCCTAATCTTGACAGGAATGACTATCTGCCCTTTGGAACTTGTCTTTGTCAATTCAGTGTCTAATTCGTCAGTATTCATTTATGTAAGGAATTCTTACCTAAATTTAAATATATCGATCTCAACTTTCTTAATTACATTGACTACACGCCTTTTAAACATCAAGTACATGTTCCATATCACTGCGGATTCTAAGTCTATCCTGACTTCGCCCTTTAGTATTACTACATCTTTTGATTGAGCGTGTATTTTACCAGTTCTGGTACCAGAAAGGATTATATTGTTGTAGT
>JACWAC010000004.1 GCA_014874235.1 Thermoplasmatales archaeon | reverse complement strand
AATGTTCCAGATAGCACTTACTTTTGTCATGGCCTCTCTAGCAACGGTATGATATTCCAGAGTACCTCCGTCGCTAGAACAGACGTTTACACAATGAATTTGTCATGTTATAGTAAAATACATATAAACCACTGCTCCCCATTCATCTTCTACGACTATTGTGTACACTCCCTGAGGAAAGTAGCTGAATTGATAGTCTTTATTTGTATAATTAGCTGTAAAATTGGATCCTGAGGTGTAGTATCCGCTAAAAGAAAAGGATGAGAACAGAGTCAGGTTTAACGGGGTATTCGGTCCCGTAAGTATTGCAACGTCGCTGTTAGCCTGTATAGTATAGTTGTCGAACCCACCGATCGCTGGACACGAGAAAACTCCCGGATAGTAGACGGCAAGAGGAGTAGCACTGCCAATAGTGGCTTGCGAAACATTGCCCATGAACACAGCAAATCCGTATGGATAGTAATATCCGAAGCACCCACTGTAGTACGTTCCGTCTTGGGGTGACAGATTACCGGACGGTCCCCTGACCAGACCATTCTCTACTGGCCAGGAATCTCCAATCGGTCTGTTGAGGGCGCCGGTTCCCAGATTTTGCAACTCTATTCTCAGCGTTATATTCTCTCTCGGAGAGATGGTCGTGTATGTCCCTCCGTACACAGCAACCGTTGCATTTCCCTTTATATCCGCTGAGGGGGGTGGAGGACTGCTGCTGAAATTGTAATTTTCGCTGGTCTCCAAGAGCAGTCCCAATTGATGGAAGTTTGTTGAAGGCATGGGGCGTGGGATGATAGCGGCATATCCTACAATTGCGACGATTATGATTATCGCTAAGACGACTGCAACTAGTGTGTAAGACCTTTCCTTCTCATTCCCACCTTCTGTCATTCGGTTTATTTTACCAGACTGACATATATATTACTTTCCCAGAGATGGCAGAAAACAGTAGAATGTGGAGATGCGGTCTGAATGAAACTGCCTGCCATCGCTTGCTTTTCGTCATAAGCAAGAACCACGACAGCTACCACAGGTGCTATCGCAATCGGCAGAGCTCTACTACGCCTTCGGTAATTGGGAGGTTCTTTTCAGCGGAATGTTCTGAAGATTAATCGCGCCCGTTCGATTTAAAGTAAAGGCAATTGAATTTTGGATTTTATTTTTATGGACTGTCCTATTTATCAAAAATCAGTTCTTTACCTACGCTCCTTTGTTTCTACTCAGTTCGATTATGGAAGCAAATACTTCCTACCGTATGAACACCAAATCTAGTTCGAATAGATATGACAGAAGACGAGCCTACTATACTTATGGATAACTTTCAAATCCCGTTCCTACGATCTAGAAGGGGCAAACCAATGAGGGAATGTTGCAAAATTCTGTTTCTTATGACCTTCGGTGAGGTCTATGGAAACCGTTTGATCTGTGATCGTCATCTTGGCGTCTTCTGAACGGTACGCCTTGACCGTGAGCACTCTTGTTCCCAATGCGTCTGCCTCTGTCGAATCTATTTCCGTTCGGATTCTTTCGTTCTTCTGACCTTTTAAGCTTTAGGTTAGCTATCTCGAGAGACATCTTCTGGCTAATTTGACTATCAAGTTCAACACGTTTCATCCTTATCCTTACCGATCGTTCTATTTCTCGTATCAGACTCATGTCATCGGGGGTGACAATGGAGAAGGCGGCACCATCGGCACCCATCCTTGCCGATCTACCTACACGATGGACGTACACGAAGGGGTCTGAAGGAGTATCGTAATTTATTACATTAGAAATGCCGGTTATGTCAAGTCCCCTCGCCGCAACGTTCGTTGCTACAAGGAATTGCGCATCTCTCCTGAAATCTCCAAGTGCTCTCTCCCTCTGAGATTGACTTAGATTGCCGTGCATCACTGTTGCTTTGTATCCCTGTCCAATTAAGGCTCTGTAGAGATAGTCTGCATTGTGTTTCGTGTCTGAAAATATTATGGACTTTCTGGGTTTGAACTCGCTGATGTATGTGAAGAGGGTCGCAAGCTTTGCAGATGAACTTGACATTGCATAATCGTGGGTTATAGATGTGACAGTCAGCTCCTTGTCCTGACTGATGCTGAGATATTTCGGATGTCTCATGTACTTTTCAGAAAGTTTTGTTATCCGTTCTGGCATTGTCGCTGAGAATAGCAAGATTTGCCTCTCCCTTGGCATGATGGACATTATGTATTCCACGTCTTCTATGAATCCCATATCAAGCATTACGTCGGCCTCGTCCAGAACTAGAATCTTCGTATGATTTACCTTTAGTTCTCCACGTTTCATCAGATCTATGATCCTTCCGGGCGTTCCCACAACTATATTGGGATGCTCCCTTAGCAAGTCCATCTGGGCATAGATCGACTTTCCCCCGTAGACCAGAATACCCTTGATCTTCGATCTAGCAGTCAGTTTCTGGACCAAACTGAAAACCTGAATCGCAAGTTCTCTCGTTGGAACCACAACGATGGCGCCCATCGCATCCTTTGCTTCCAGCTTCTGTATTGTCGGTACAAGAAACGCTGCCGTTTTACCTGTCCCCGACTTGGACTTTACCATTATGTCATTTCCATCAAGGGCTAGAGGTATGGATTTCTCCTGCACCTCTGTAGGGTTGATGAAGTTAATCTTGTCAAGACTCTCTAAGAGTTCTCTCTTCAATTCAAATTCTTTGAATGTTTTCATTTCTATACACATTTCAATAAAAATCAGAATACTGTTAGTAACCCGGCTTTTATCGTCCTTCGAATAGTGCGAACAACTATTTAAACAATTTTTTTCCCGGGGGTTGCACTTATGATCGTTGTTACGGTAGTGGGTCTTTTCTATATTTGGGGAGTACGGAAACGGAATCGAAATCTGGGCCCTGCAAAATTGCTCACAGACCACGTAAAATGGCTATTTTCGTCTTGAATTTATACCGTCTGGGTTATGGGCTCGACCGGATTCGAACCGGTGGTCTCCTCCGTGTCAGGGAGACGTCATAGCCGCTAGACCACGAGCCCTTAGTCGTCAGTATTGCGTAAATAATAATTTTTTCTTTTTCATTTGGCAGTTGCCAATAACATACCGAAGTATTCCTGTAGATAGTAATGGTGGAGCTTAGGGATTAGTTTTCCACGTTCCGTAAAGCCATGAAACATCAACAAATTCCAGTAGCTATCGGGTTTAGCACCATTCAGGAAGTTGTCGTCCAGTGCGATTAAGTCATCGAATTGATTTTTCTTGATAGCATTTACCACCATCTTATCGTACGTCTTCGCTCTTGCATCAAAACCATAAGGTCCAGTCTTCTTGTGCGTATGAGCCTGATCAGCGCTGAAAACAACTGAAATCTTTGTATCAAGCTTCGAGACGACATCGAACATTTTCCTTCCAAGTTCTATCAACACTTCCCTCTTGGACGTCCTCCATTGACCCAACATAGAAATTTTCTTGTCACAGAAGAATGTGAGTGGTATCAGCGTGCCAAAGTCAACTGGAAAATTGGAAAGTTTACCCTCCGTTGTAACAAAATTAGTTTCGACGAAATATCTGGACTTTTTCACCAGGTGAGAGTTGAGGTTCCTGTCTGTTTCGTAATCTCCTTTGACAACATTTTTTCCGATCATGTAGGATCCTGAAAGGTATTGTGTGTTAATGACTGGAAGTCCAGAGGGTATTCGCAGAGAGTGCGGGCTGATAATCAACACTGTTTCCGATTGATCGTCTTTTGTTGCTTTCGATATCTCGCCATTCAATACCCTGCTTTCTGAATTCGGAAAAGAAAGGATTTCATCACCATGAGGTATCAGATACGTCCTGGCTAATGACATTCAGTTCACGTACTCTGTTATCTTCTTCTGTTGTTTAACTATTTGGTACGTCTTACTACTGGCTCGCAAATCTACCTTCCTTCTGATTCTTATTATTTCGAAAAACCGATCTATACTGTCTAGATAATTTTCTTCCCTCATTGCCATTTTCACATTTTCTCTGACCTGCCACACTCCAAGCGGCATTGTGTAGTCTCCATCAATGAACCTGAACACCATGATGTTCCCTTTTCTTTCCTTCCCCTTTAGGTATTCCAATATTGGTAATCTGGCTGCAAAGAATGCGCCCGCTATTTTAGGATTTAAGACCATTCTTCCAGGTTTTTCATAGTCTCCCTCCGCACTTGCAGTCCTGGGGCCGGTCCATATTGAGCCGTTGTTCCACTGCTCTATCATCTCGTACGAATAATCCCCCGGTATGATCATGATGTAGTATTCATTTCCGATTCTTTTGTAATGAAAATAGATGTTTCCTTCGACCTCATTGTAGTTCCTTATCTCAGGAATCATCTGATCCGACAGAGTTTTGTCAACCGCCGTTATTGACCACCTGGTTGGTACTATCTTCCTCTTTCTCTTTCTTCCTAGCATTCCTGCAGAAAAGACCTTTTCTAACGTGTATATAGATGTCTCAGGGTACAGAAGTTCTAACGCATCCACAGTCTTCAAATCCGTATCATAGTAAATCTTCTCAACTTTTGGGAGTGAAGGAGAACTTTCGTGGTAGAAGTTCTTCGCATAACCTCCCGGACCGAACGGTTGTGACTCTGCAGAAAAATGAATTTTTCTCTCTAGAGAGGAGTATTCTATCTCGCTGAAAACTGGCTTGGAAGAGAGTATCAAGTCGTGGAGTTCAAGAAGGTAGCTATTTGGATCAGAAGGTGATGCTATGGGCAGAACCTTGTAACCTCGGTAGAGTGAAAAGCGAAGTTTAGCGATATCGTCAACAGAGAGTTGACTCCATTGATCTGGGCGTTCGTAAATCGCAGTATCCCCCCGTCTTATCGGAAGGGCGGGACCGATCCGGACCTTGGGATATCCGTAACTGCCTACAAAGACAGATGGAGGGCTGTCACCCGAAACGTCGTTGACGTTTACAGGAATGCTCTGAGTTAGATACACCTTTGATACAATAGGACAGGCAGACTTGCCGCAGAGCAGTTTTGCTCCCTTGCATCTGATGCAAAGACTTACTGGTATTTTCTTAATCTCTTCGTCTAAGTTCATCATTCTGGTGGAAGTAGATTCGGTATCCCTTCTTCGATGGGATACTTGTTGTGGCATTTAACGCATTCCAGAGTTCCCTCTACGATCTCTTCCCCTTCAAGTTTGTTGATCTTCAAAATAAGGTCTTCTTTACAAACTGGGCAGCATATAATGTCAAGAAGATCTTTCTTCATAATCGCTGAATAGTTCTATAAATTAATAGATTTGGTAAGAATTTTCTGAGTGAAACCAACTACTTTGTTCCATACACAATGGCGGCTGAAGGCGACAGGAACCTCTTGATTCTGATGTCTTTGAAACCTGCCAGTTTCATCTCATCTGCAATCACTTCTGGTGTCTTGAAGTTCTTCACTGTCATCGCAAGATAGCTGTAAGAATCTGATGAGGAAGCGAGTTTTGCCAGCTTGGGCAGTAACTTGTAGAAGTATAGGGAAAAGAATTCTGCCAAAAATCTCCTCCTTTCCGGGAATGCATCGAGATTGGCCATTATCCCCCCATCACGGAGCGTCCTGATTGCTTCCCTGAAGTATTCTTGCGTAGATGGGAGATTCCTCAGCACAAATGAAGATACGATCGCATCGAAAGCGCTGTCCTTGATCGGCATGTCAGTGGCAGATGCAAGAAGTAATCTTCCTTGATTACCGTTTAATGCTATCATCTCTCTCGTCACGTCAAGTCCGATGAAATTATCTCTGAACCCCGCCAGGCTTTCAAGTTTTCCAGTACCGGTTCCAACATCCAGAATTCTGCTCTTACCTTTTACCAGCCGCAGGAGTTTTTGCCGCCAGAAAATGTCCATACCCAGTGACATGTAGGTATTCATACGGTCATAGATTGAGGGTATTTCCTTGAATACCGCCTTCACTTTTTCAACTTCTGGCATTCATCCATGAAAGTATTTATTCTATTATAGCTTGTTGAGGCGTGAACGGGCCAGTTATCAGCCTGGGTGGTTCCATATTTTCTAAGAATGATGAAAACTATCTGCTGAAATTCATTGAAAGGATTGGAAAAGAGGAGAGCTATGCCCTGGTTGTTGGCGGTGGCCCGGTTGCGAGGGACGAAATAGCAAGACTGAGAAAGATTGGTGCCAAAGAGTACTACCTGGACATGATGGGAATACAGGCCACGAGGCTCAACGCTTCGATGGTCTCTCTTGCCCTGGGAAATCTGATGGAAGTGCCCGAGTCTATCGATGAGGCGGTAAGGCAGATGAAGCTCTACAAGAGGGTCATCATGGGAGGGACCGAACCAGGACACACGACGGATGCCGTTTCGTTGCTGCTCGCAGAAGCGCTCAACAGGGATACTGTCGTCAACGTGACGAACGTGGATTACCTATACGACAGGGACCCAAAAATAAATGGTGCGAAGAAGGTCGAGAATATCTCTTATTCAGGTGCAGTGGAAATGATCACATCCGAAAAGAGGGGGGCTGGAGCGAATTTTCCATTGGACATCCTTTCGTTAAACATAGCGAGGAGAAGCAACATTGGAATCAAAATTGTGTCCTTCAGGGATCAGGAGAACGTATTCAAAGCAATAACAGGGAAGAAATTCAAGGGAACCACAGTCTCTTAAGAATCCAAGAACAGATCGAATGATTATCCCCGACCCAAAAGAAGAATGGAAAGTACTACAAACATCGTGAAAAGAAAGTGGATTGCAACGACATAATTCGTCTGCCTGGCTATTTTCAGTGGCGATCTTGGAAGGTATGCTATATGGACTAATGAAGCTGCGAACACTACTATGGCTGTCACTTCAAGGGCTCTAGAGACAGAAATCATTATCGAGGCCGTGACCAGCATGACTGGGTAAATCGTTCTGAAGTGTCTGATCCTTCTGCCTCCTTCCCTGTCTTCCGGAAGGTGGTGAAGATATCTTATAGATGAAGCCAGAAGCCCGAGACTCAGGGAGACCAGGATTTCAACCAGTGTTACCGGATAATTCAACGCTATGATCGTCCCAAGCACGGGAAACGGTCCAAAAGAAAAAAATGTCGCAATTTCTCCTAACCCTCTAGTTCCCAGTTTTATCGGAGGCAGTACGTAGAGAATCGATAGAAATACTGCTGTCAATCCAAGATACAGCAGCAACAAGCTCTTTGTCAAGTATACTACTGATAGGCCAATGACTACCGCAAGCACGATCATAAAGAAGAACGAAGTCCTCATGATCGAGGGGTTGACTCCCAATTTTTCTATGAAGTAAGATCCCAGGGGGAAGACCGTGTCGTCGTTTCTGAGGGGCCTGGAACCGGAGTGATCATAATAGTCCATTGCAAGGTTCATTCCTGCCTGCATCGATACAGTTACCACCAAGAGGAGGGGGACCAAGTACGAAATTTTGAATTGTGCATACGCCCATCCAATGAGAACAGGACTAATGCTGGTGAAATAGATTGGCGCTTTCAGTCCCTTAATAAAGTCCCATGCCCTCATTTTCTATTCGTGATTCGCACATTCATAATTACACTTTCTGGAAATTTGATCTCGGTCTGTGCAGATAACTACTTCCTGGAAGAGTGGAGAAATCTGTAAATCATGAATATTAGCCTCCTCTCCCCCGTACTCGAAGAACCCCACATGATTTGTTTCTTGAGAACAGTATACTTGTCGCTGCATTTCCTTATGAGCGCATCCCCCTTGGACATCATTCCATAATCTCCAACTCTTGAGAGATTTACAGCGAGTCTGCTTGATTCTAGGACGTGGTGCGATTTCCCGTATTCCTCCTCGTCTATGTATCCTAGTTCTTCCTTCTCTTTGAGCAAAACATCGATTGCGTCATAGGTCGTCTCGACTATCGTCCGTCTATCCATCCAGTTGGTCTCGTAATTCAGGTAGTCCTCCCAAGTCCTACCCTGATCCAAAGCATTGTAGTGCTCAAGTAGTGTCCTGAATCTGACTCTGTAACCCATAGATGGATTTTCGAATGATTTTGATCCTGGATCGAGGAAAGGGGAGAGCGGTGACGTGAAGATGAACAGTCTCTTGTCATTATTGCTGGATTCCATCAATTTCTTTGCATACTTCACATCATCAAACACGTCATCTCTTGACTGGCCGGTGAGTCCGACCATGAAATAGACGTCCATCTTCTTTCCACCCAAATCCATGAAGTCAAAGACGAACTTCTCCAGCTCCTTGTTTGCATATGGTCTACCATTCTGGAACCTGATCTTATCGTTGGACGAATCTGGAGATATCTCCATCGAAACGTCTGGTGAGGACTTCATCAGTTTATTGAGACGCTCTCGCGGGTGGGGCACAAAGACCTCCATTAGCAGTGGTACGTCTAGTCCTTCCTTCTTTAGGCTGTCAAAAATATAGTCAACTTCTTTATCCGACCTCATCAACAGGTCCCCTGCTATAAAGACTGGGATTTTCAGGTCGTCGTTTATTTTCATTATATCCTCTACTATCCGCTTGGACGACCTGTACAACGGTCCAGACCTATTGTAGAAGTTCTTGAACGCAAAATATGACCCTCCACATATTCCACAGCTGTATGCACAGCCGTGCGTAGACAGCACCATAGCAACCGGTTCCTTCATCCAGTCACAATAAGGAAGGTGGCCAGAAATGTCCATTGTTTTTATTGAACTCTTAATTATCTGTGAATAGTCAAATTCTTGGTAGTCCATATCGGGGGTGTAGCGGAAACCGTTGTCCTTGACCTTCCCGTCCTCCTTGTATATTACGTTGGGAATGTCTTCCATTTTTTTCCCTGCAAGGACCATTTCCAACGGTTGCTCTGTAGTGTCCCCCCTTATGACCATGTCAACGTCCTTCAGCTTCGACACTATTTCGTTAGAGTAGTATGTTGCTGAAAAACCTCCAAGCATCACCTTTATGTCCGGTCTTTCCTCTTTTATTATTCTTGCCAGACTTAACGCGCCGTGTACGTGTGGAAGCCAGTGGAGATCTATACCTATAAAGTCAGTATCCAGCCTCAGAAGCTCTTCATTGAAATCGTATCTCTTGGAGCTGAGCATTTTCAGCGCAACATTGTCTATCCTCGCCCTGTAGCCTCTCGAGTTCAAGTACGATAGAATTGCCAGAAAACCGATGGGGTACATTTCAAAGACGCCAGTACTCGGAACCAGTTCGGAAATCGGGCCCGCAACAATGTCTCTCTTCCTGAAGTCATATATCGAAGGGGGGTGCATCAGGACGAGGTCGTATTTCACTGAACCGTAATTACACACACCAATTTAACAGATTTGCAAATAGCGAAAAGAAATTAATCTCCGTAATCTATTAACTAGTGGTGATAAAGTGAGAGTTCTTGTTCTCGGAGGGGGGATGGTCGGTGCAGGAATCGCTTATGCCCTAAGGAACGAAAGCGATGTCACCATCGCCGATTACAACTCCGACAAACTTCAGCGACTTAAGAATGAACTTGGAATTAACACTCTGAAGGTGGACGCCCACAAGGACCCCCTGGCGCCCGTTATGAAGGATTTCGACGTAGTTTCGGGAGCACTGCCAGGACGGCTGGGAATGAAAGTGATCAAGGAGGCGTGCAAGGCCGGAGTCAACCTGGTGGACAACAGTTTCCTTGAGGAAGATTACTATGGCCTTGAAAAGGAAGCTCTGGACTCCGGAATCACAGTCGTCCCTGATGCCGGAATAGCACCAGGTCTCTCTAATGCTATCGTTGGGAGGGTAGCGGCGGAGTACGAGTACCTGGAGAACATCGATATCAAGGTGGGTGGACTTCCAGAAAGGAACATCCCGCCAATTGGCTACAAGGTGGTTTTTTCAGCAATAGACACGCTGGATGAGTTTACCAGAAGGGTAGAAATTATAAAGGATGGGAAGGTGATAGAGACCGAGCCGGGAGATGGACTGGAATACTTCTTTGTCAACGGTCTCGGATCCCTCGAGGCATTTTATACCAACGGACTCAGGTCACTATTGAGAAACATCAAGGCGAAGAACATGAGTGAAAAGACGGTAAGGTACAGGGGTCACATAGAGAAAATGAAATTCCTCAGGGACATAGGTCTCCTGGAAGAGTCGAAGATAGATGTGAACGGAACCGAAGTGGTGC
Organism: Thermoplasmatales archaeon; assembly: GCA_014874235.1. Classification (GTDB taxonomy): domain Archaea; phylum Thermoplasmatota; class Thermoplasmata; order Thermoplasmatales. The sequence continues at coordinate 10,150 of JACWAC010000004.1, read as the reverse complement.
CAAAAGAAGTTCTCGCATCCCTGTTCCTAAAGAACCTCAGTTTTCCAGAAATCAGGGATGTACTATATATGGAGATCAGGATCACCCCGACCAGGGGCAAGGAAGAAATTGTGTACACCGTTTTCGACAAGGGAGACCTGAAAACTGGGTACACCGCAATGACAAGAACGACTGGTTTTACAAACGCCGCATTCACTCGACTGATACTCAAAGGGATGATCAAGGAGAAGGGCATTGTTCCGCCCGAAATAGTTGCAAGGGACTTGAACAGTTTCAACGATGTCATAGAATTTCTAAGGAAGATGGGCGTTACAGTCTCGAGTTCAAAGACGTCAGGATGAAGGCACTCTCTCTCCTTTCAGGAGGCAAAGACTCATTCCTGAGCTTACTCATAGCACTGTCTGTGGGCATGGAAGTTGAGCGAACAATCACGGTAAAAGCAGATCAGGACTCCTACATGTTTCACTATCCAAACGCCGAGCTGGGTGCTGTTCTATCAGAAACTCTGGGGATCAGCAACACGCTGATTTCAGAATCTGAATTCGAAGAGACGGTCGCTAGGTACCCCGGGTATTTTCTGATTGCAGGTGCAGTGGAATCAGAATTTCAGAAGACTAAACTGGAGGAAATGTGTGAGGATCTTGGACTCAGAACATTCTTCCCACTCTGGAGGAAGAAACAGGAATTGATTATCTGGGACTTCATATCCACAGGATCCAGAGGAATTTTTGTTTCTGTTGCAGCCGAGGGACTTGGATCTGAATTGCTAGGAAGGGACATAGACCAGGATTCCCTGGAATTCCTGAAGAGAGTCAACAGAACTCATGGGATCTCCATAATCGGCGAAGGAGGGGAGTATGAAACGTTGGTAACTAGTTCTCCATTTGCAACAGAATGCATCGAGATTTTGGAAACAGAAATTATCGACAGAGGGATTCAAAAGAATCTGAAGATAAAAAAATACAAGATCGTCAGATCTTGATGAAGTGCGAGACCCCAGAGGGATCACCCATCGATATGGTAAAAGGAAACTTGCCATCCACAGCGTCTTTAATTTTCTCCTCGATCGATTGGACTTTCTTTGGGTCATCGAACAATGGCATAAGGTCCAGGAATCTGTTGAGAAGACCCTGGACATTGGTGATAAACGACTCCGCAAGAGGTCCTGGGTACAGTTCCAGACCAAGTTCTGGAATGGTAACAGTAGCAGTGCTACTTCTCACAATTTTGATCTCGAGGTCATTCTTATCCTTGATCTCCACGCTGTCCTTCTCAGGGAAGTCCCCCTGAAAGGCAAAGTCGTTTATTCTGTAACCGCAGCTCTTGCATCTTAGGTAATAGTGAATGACCTTTCCGAAGTGCGGCACATCCAGTTCGTCAGATCCCCGCTCGAGATTTCCAGCAGAACAGACAGGACACTTTAGATCTGATTCATCCATTCAAGAAGCCTGCCCCTGTATATTCTCCTGACTTTCTTTATCTCTTTGAGATTAGAGGAACCAGTCAACATCATCGCGGTCCTTAATTCTGTTTCTAGTTGTGAAATCAGATTCGAAACTTCCCTGTCCGATTGGATCGCAGCCCTGAGGAACGTGGAAGCGAGACCCCCTAATGTTGCACCCATAGCCAAGCCCCTGAATACGTCCAGTCCTGTTCTAACTCCACCCGAGGCAATCATCGGGAGCTCTACATTAGAATATATCAGGCAGATAGGTGAAGGTATCCCCCAGTTCCAGAAAGTTCTCCCGACTCTCTCCTTTCTTTCGTCGGCCTTTTCCCTGCTCCTCATCGATTCTACGGCCGCAAATGAAGTTCCAGATCTACCTCCTGTATCAATCGCCGAGACTCCCAGTTGCTTGAATTCCAGGGCATCCTGCATGGAAAATCCTGCCCCAGTTTCCTTTGCAATTATCTTGTACTTCTTTGAAAGGTCGCCTATCCTTTTCTTGACACCCTTAGAGTTTCTGTCACCCTCCGGTTGAGAAAGTTCCTGAACAAAATTGAAGTGCACTGCAAGCGCGTTTGCCTTGACCAACTTCACGGCATAATCGACTTCCTCATTCGTCAGAGCCTTCTTTGACTGTTTGATTAACTGGGGTGCGCCCACGTTTGCGATTATGAAAGGGACATCGTATTCCGCCACTATGGAATAAGAATCTCCCATTTCCCTGTTCAGTATAGCGGACCTTTCCGAACCAACTCCCATTGCAATTCCAGATTCAGCCGCACCTCTGGCAAGGTTCTCGTTTATCTTTTTCGTGTCTGGATGTCCACCCGTCATAGAGGAGATGAGAATAGGCATCTTGAGCTTCTTTCCCAGAAAAGTCGTAGTTGTGTCTATCTCGTCGAAGTCCACTTCCGGCATCGATTTCTGAACCATATCGACGTCATCCCAGTAGTTATAATCGTGTGTGACATTTTGAGTGGATATTATGTCGATGTGTTCGAGTTTTCTTTTCTCTACAGTCATGCGATCACCGTGGATATGGTCTCCTTCCCTCGAAGTTGACTCCTCAGTCTATCGGGCATGGTACCGTTTAGGACAACCACTTTGCCGGTATAGCGAACCATTTTCTTAATCCTTTCCATCTTACCCGCCATAGATCCTGTTGCATCCTTTCTAGTATTGACCACAGAAATTTCTGTTGATTTGATGGTGGGTATCAACCTTGCATCTGCATTTGTCTTTGGGTCAGAGTCGAAGAGTCCATCCACGTCGGTTGCAAAAACGACAGAATCAGGTCTGAATGCTTTGGCCAAATCGAGAGCAATTTCATCTCCGGATACAATTCTGTATCTTTCCCCTGCTAAAACAATGTCACCGTACAGTACTGGCACGAATTTCTTCTTGAGCAACAGGTTCACCATCCGAAAATCCGGCTTGTTGCCATGGTAAACGATGTGGGGCGGAACGGACACCGCCCTGACTCCCTTTTCATTCAACTCATCAACAATGACTGAGTCTAACGAAAGTACATCTGACATGACACGAGATATGGCATTCTCTTTCCTATTTATTGATCCCGGTTTCTCCAAACCAGACCTGAGAGCCACGATGTGTCCAAAAGAGCCCGCTCCGTGAATCAGTATTTTTCTCCCCTTATCCTCAGAGAGAACTCCGCACAATTTTCTAATAAGCGATAGATTGACTTTTTTGTAACTTTCCTTTTCCGTAATGATACTTCCTCCGAGTTTTATCACATTCACCGTTTGCCATTTCGTCTAAATAAATAAAATCATGGAAGATTGTATATTGATGAATTAATTGTACCGTCATGCCTATGGACGTTTCAATGTTCAGATACGTCGATTCGCTTCCAGAAGAGAACATCAATCTAGCTTCGAGCGCAATGCGTGGCATGAATCCCGAGGGACTTGGTGGGACCGATATTGAAGAACAGATTGCAAGGCTTTATGGTGTAGAGAAAGAGCAGGTTATTGTCACCCCTTCGAACACCTTTGCCTCATTCTTCACCCTTTACCACCTAAAAAAGAAGATCACTTCACTTGTCACCATAGCCCCGGAATATCCTGCCTATCACTATCAGGCACGGGAGATTGGAATGAATGCTTCTCTCGAGAACAGAATCTCCTCAGATGGCGTGGACCTGTCTCCGTGGGATGTAGATGAAAAGACCGCATATGTCATTAGCAATCCCAACAACCCTACGGGTCTGACCTGGAGTGACGAGAGTCTGAAGTCAATTGCCAGGGAGACGGAAGGGAACGAGTCTTACCTTGTGATCGATGACACATTTTCCTTCTTCAACGGGACCTTTCCAAAGAGACTTGAAACTGGTAACACAATCTTACTAGGTTCCGTCTCTAAATTCTTCGGCGAATCTGGCATCAAGATGGGGTGGATAGTTTCCAGTAAGAATATAATAGCTGAGATGAAGGAGAGAATGGAAATCATGGTACCGGTGATCTCGGCAAGCGTGAAAAGAAGGGGAACCTATCTGCTCAGTAATATAAGCGTGTACAAGGAGTACAACAAGAAGAAGATAGACGAAAATTCAAAGATTCTATTCGAGAATCTTGACGAGTTCATACTGGGCTACAAAGGAAACATCATCAACGCAGTTTCAGTTGAAGCGGATTCCACAAAGTTCGCTTTCTCGCTAATGGCAGACGGCGTCTCGACGGTTCCTGGTTATTATTTTGGATCTGACTCACTCATTAGAATAGGGCTGGGAACTGAGGACCCGGAAAGAACGGATAAGGGCATGAAGCTGATCGCCAAGAGACTCTCCAGCTGGAAGAGGTGAAGATGGATCCGGTTGGCATACTTTACGGAGACCTCCGTCCAACCGTCGTAAATTGTTCCGTTTCGGGTAAACTCAAACAGGGAGATTATGTAAGAGTGCAACACCACGAGGACGGTTGGGTTCTCGGGAAAGTAGATTCTATTGAAGCCAAAACGAATCTCTCGATCGAAAAGTCGTATCAAATTATGGAAGGGAACAATATTGAGATCCAGCAAACGATATCTGCCCAGATAGTGATTATAGGTTATCACGACCGAAAGGGAGTACTCCAATACCCAAGGGCCCCGTTCCTTGCCGGGACGCCTGTTTATTTTGCTGAGGATGAATTTATTTCGTCCACACTCAACATAGGTGTGGGCAAGAAAGGAAGGGCCTATGTGGGACTGATTTACGGACACAGCATACCGTTTTCTATCGACATTAATTCGATGGTGCAGAAGCACATATCTGTGATGGCCAAAACGGGTGGGGGGAAGAGCTACCTGACGGGAGTGATAATAGAAGAGCTCATCAAGAACGATGTGACGGTGGTTGTAATTGACCCTCACGGAGAGTACGCGTCGATGAAGAAGAGGGCTTCTGACTCAGATGAAATGAAGAGATTCTCCATTCACCCGAGTTCGTATGGAAACAAGATAGTGGTATTCTCTCCAGATCAAGGTGATCAAAAACTCACATTCACTCTCTCACAAATAAACGTCAAGGAGCTTGTGAGCATAATGAACCTCTCAGACCCCAAGTCCTACGTCTTGCCTCTCAGGAAAGCAATCGATGCAATTAGGCTATCGAGCAAAGATTATGATTTCGACGAAGTCATAAAAGAACTCAAGAGACAGGACGATTCGTCCCTCTCTCAGACGCTAGAGAAGGAGCTGCTGTACCTAAAATCCCTGAACATCCTGGGAAAGAGGGGTCTTAGGGTGGACGAACTGGTCATCAAAGGAAAGGTGTCTATCATTGAAATGAAGGGCCTTCCTCCGGATATGCAAGAGCTCATAGTACAGAGACTTCTGTACGCCTTATTCGAAGCCCGTAAGAAGGATAGGATTCCACCCCTACTCACGGTGGTAGAGGAGGCGCACAATTTCGCCCCTCAACAGGGCAAAGCCTTTTCTTCGAAGATCATGAGAACGGTAGCATCCGAAGGGAGAAAATTCGGATTTGGACTCCTCGTGGTATCTCAAAGACCTGCAAAAGTTGACAAGAACGTTCTGTCACAGTGCGGTACACAACTGATACTGAAAGTGACCAACCCGAATGATCTGAAGGCTATTGGAAATTCTGTAGAGGGGCTCACAGCTTCATCCCTGGACGAGATCCAGAGGCTCCCTGTCGGGACATCTCTGGTCGCGTCACCGGAACTGCCGATACCTCTGTTCATAGAAGTGCGCCCGAGAGAGACGGATGACGGAGGAAAGAACGTCAAGGTGGTCAGATGACTATCGAGGATAGGTGCAAGAAATACCTTGACATGACAAGAGAGGCCCTCTCCCTTGTAAAGATCTCTCCCTCAAAGGAAAGCTTCCTAAGCAAAGCTGCAACAGACTTCGTGGACATGTGCAACAACTATCTCAAAGATGCTAACTTCTTCTACGAGAAGGGAGACTTCGAAAACTCATTAGCAGCTAGTTCGTATGCGTATGCCTGGTTGGATGCCGGCGTTCGGCTCGGAATTCTCAGCGCGACCGGCGATTACAAACGATTTACTCAATATTCCTAGCGGTAGGTGCTGTAGTCGTAGATGAGATCTATTAGTTGCTTGCTCATAGTGTCGTCTATTATCCCTTCGTTCTTTTTGACCAAAACATAGTCTCTCGCTTCCAGTACTCCGTTCTTAGCGGCCTTTGCATAAACAGAGCCTATGACACCTCCCCTAACACTTTCTGGAAGATCTCTCAAGCACTTCATTAACAGAAATCTGAACTCCTCATTTTTTCTCATGTTGAGTTTTCTTAATTTCACTTTCGTCTCATTGCCATTTATGTTTGTATTATGTCGGTATCTCCGCATCGGTAAACAAGAAGTAATCCGTAACATTTAAATATTTCTATTTTCGCTTGGCTGCAAAACACACGCTGGGGCCAGTTCCGTGGCTTTAAGTATCATGCATTTGGAACATAAAACAAGCAAGTTGAGATATCGTATCATCTGGGAAACCCTCAAATATATCACCATGGTTCTGCAGAAAAGGGATCGGTGACAGTTTCGAAAGGAATCATCGTTGTGGTTGTGGCTCTCCTAGGTATCATCTTGATATATCTGAGTTTCACGCATTCTTTAGCTAACGGAATACATTAGGCATGGACCTATACATACGAAGATCCATCAGCTTGTTCTGCATGTGCCGTTATATATACCTACGAAATAGTGCTGTCCATTGCACTATCGGGGGAGGCATCTACGATTTTGGGTCTTCCTATTAGGAATAGCGATTATGAAAATTAAATTGCTTGTACGTTGTATCCACTCAATTGTTTGCTATTTTTCCTCACCTCTCCAATTTGTTGAGACTGACAAATGATTTATTGTAAGTTAACTTAGGCATTCGTGGCTGTTGGCGAAAGAGGAAGGCATGTTTTCTTTTCTAGTGGAGCAGCACGTGCTTTTTCCGTTATCAGCAAAGTTGAGGCTCAAGGAGTAATCGACCTTATCAAGGAAATGTCTTCTTCTGTTAACGTCAGGATCCTGTCGGAAGAGGAGAGCCTCGTTGCTCTTCTTAGATCGGGTGCTTCGGTTGACGACCTGGGCACAATGAAAGCGATCCAAAACTTCCTCCGAGTCATCGGAGAAACATCCAAAGTCCATAAACTTGTTGCGGAGGATAGTTCGGAAAAGAAGATTGAAAAGTATAGCGAGATTACGCTTAACTATTACAGGTTGATCTCTGAACTGGGAAAGAGTGAACCTGAAGACTTTAGCGAATTCATGAATCTGTTTCCTCTAAAACACAACTTATCATCCAACTACGTAAGTCACTTACCTCCATTCCTGAAACCTTACTACGGGTTGTTCACGAAGCGTGAACAATCAAACGAGAAACGATCCAAATTTCTCAAGAAAAAATTCTCTGATTATTATGCAGAGATTAGATGGATCGTCAAAGACGTTCTAGTTAAGAAAGGGGTTAGGGGAATTGTAGTCCCCGATGATTATTTGGCCGTGGCAGTAGCAAAGGAACTCGAGCTCTTTGGAATCAATTCCAGCATCGCTTCCCCAGTCTCTGAAATAATGCTGAACGATGCACCTTACAATTTCATAATCTCCACACTGAAGTGTCTCGATGAAAATTTTTCTTTTGAGTCCGTGATATCACTGATAGAGAATCCATTTTCTAACATCGAAAGGACTAGGATATATGACATCAAAGACCAGAGTTATGACAAGAACATAACGAAGGGGATCAAAGACTGGAAGACTCTGTTTGAGGAGCTGAAGATCAATGGGGAGATTATAACAGATTTGGAATCACTCTATGGTGAGATCGATGGGAAAAATGGCCTCGCAAAGCTCATTGAGTTTAGCAAGAAATACCTCGGGGAAAGAAACTATCCCAAAAAGATACTGGGCACCCTCGTCTCTTCGTTCGAAGAATACTCAAACGACCCGACAGGCATAATCAATGATATGGAATCGATGAAATACCTGCCTAAGGTCAGCGTTGCAGGGAGTGCTGAAGTACTGATTGGCAAGCCCTTGGACCTCATTGGTGTGCCACTCGATTCTCTGTATCTAGCAGGGATGGATGCCGCATCATCTCTTCGATCATTTTCGGAAGAAGCGAGGGATTTTTTGGCTAAAATTGGGCTAGAAGGCTCTTTCGAGAACCTTACTGAGCAATCTTATTCATCGCTGATAGATCTGTCTGATAACGTCATCCTAACATATTCCGGAATGGACGACAAACTTTCATACACGGAATCAACGGCGTTCTATGATGGAATTCCGGGAGATGAGGAATACGTGCAGAGGGATTCCGTATTCGTACCTACGAATCCGTTAACCGATTGGGAACTGGCCAAGGAAAACAAGGTATCGAAGAAATACACACTTGACGAGGGGATAATCAAAAAAAGACTGGAGAAACCAATCTATCCGACTTTCATAGAGAATTATGCCGGTTGTCATTTCAAGGGTTTTGTGAATGGAATGCTAAACATTGACGAGATAGATAGCCCGCGTGAATTCCTGGACCCGAGAACCACAGGTTCAATGACTCACAAGATCCTTGAGAAATATTATTCAACGAGTCTATCGCCCGCCAATTTTGGAAAAATGGCAGACTCGTATGTCAGGGCCGAAATTAATAGAGAGAAGTATGAGTCCAGAACCGAGGCCCTGAAATTCTATCGAGACAAGTACCTACTGAACGGGAAGTTGGTCAGATTCTTCGTGATGGACGTCAATCATGCCTTGGAACTGGGGAGAAAGACGATCCAGAAGGAGTTTCACTTCCCAACAAACGATCAACAGGTTCTCTACGAATTTGGAGAAAAGAAGATAGGAATAGGTGGGTATGTCGACAGGGTGGACGAGGAAAATGGCGGGCTATGTGTTATCGATTACAAGAGTTCCTTGTACGGTTATCCAAAAAACGACCTGTGTGACGATAGACATTCCAAGATTCAACTTTACTTCTACAAAATTGGCGTGGAAACCGTCATGAAGAAGAAGGTGAGGGCCGCAGCATACGTTTCGTTCAGGGATATCAGTGAGGGATTCAACACCGCGGGCTTCTACAACGCTATACCGAACGAAGAGGCTCAGGTCAGGAAGTGCAAGGACATAGTTGACCCAGTACTAGAAGACTTTGTGAGCGGAGATTTTGACCCTCTTGTTAAGGAAGGTGGAAGTCTCTGGAAGTGTGAAAATGAATTGTTCTGTCCTCTTCTAAGCGTCTGCAGGGTACAGGAGAGGCGGTGGTGACTTGACAGGAGATTTTGTTTCCGCGGTACCAGGTTCTGGCAAGACAGAGACGCTTATAAACAAGTGTTACGAACTGATGGAAGAGGAGGGAGCGGAGTGCGTGGTAGCAATAACATTCACAGATCGTGCATCCGAGGAACTCATCAACCGGTTGAAGAAACGGGCCCTGAAGGAGGGTAAGACGGAGCTGATAAGACAACTTCCCATATCCAATGTTGGGACCATTCACAACTTCTGTTCGAGAATCGTCAGGAAATACGGTTCAGAAATAGGTATCCCATGGTATTTCAGAGTGATGGACGAACTTGAGTCATTCAATCTTCTGGAGAAGAGTATCAGGAATTACATAATAAGAATAAGGAACGAGAGGAAAGTCACGGAGGAAGGAATGATACTGGCAAGGATTCTGGACGAATTCGAGACCGATATAGAGCAGATAATCAGAGATTGCACGGACATCATGGCCGCTCAAAAGGGATATCTCGATTACATGGTCTTCACGACAGGTGGCTTCTTCACCAGTTTCTCCCCGAAAGTCTTTGATGAGACCGTCATGAAAGAGATTTCTTCGAGGTTAAGGATCTCAATTATTCCGGGGCTGGTTTCCCTCCTAACTTATTTCGTGACAGACTATCAAGACATAAAACAGAAGGCAAGGGTAATGGACTTCGACGACCTTCTGCTGTACACTCTAAAGATCATGGACGCCAAGGGTGAAGAGATAGCAAAGAGATTCAAGTATATTCTAGTGGACGAATTCCAAGACACCGATGAACTGCAGATTTCTATATTTGAGAGGTTCTGGGAATACGGCTCCTTCTTCTTCGTAGTTGGGGACCTCAATCAAAGTATCTACTCTTTCAGGGGGGCACACCCTGGTGCCCAGAGAAGGTTTTCCGGTCACATAACCAACCAGATAAGCCTGAAAACCAACAGGAGGAGCGGAAAGAACCTCATCA
>JACWAC010000043.1 GCA_014874235.1 Thermoplasmatales archaeon | reverse complement strand
ATCTGATACAGCCGACATATTAGCGTCAGTCCGTTCACTCGCTATGGCCCTGAAAGACAGAAGAGAATTTATATAGAGTGCTGATTACGAACGAATGCCTTTCAAGGAAGCACAGGAGAGATTATTCAACAAGAAAATATGCATGAACTGCTACGCGTCGAACCCGATCAGGGCCACGACCTGCAGGAAGTGCGGCAGTCACGAACTTAGACTCAAAGCCAAGGAAAAAAGGGGCGGACAGTAGGCTATATCGTTTTCTGTATCGCTATCTCAATTGATTTGATCATGCTGTCTATTATCATCGACGGATATTTTCCATCGAGCGAGCTTTCTGAATCCAGTGGGAAATGGATCAACCCTGCCTTTGCTGTTGAATAGTAGAGAGAGAAGAAGAATATCTTGTTGCACCAGGAGGTTCCAGCAGAGAATGACACTTCTGACGGGATTTTGGCGGATCTGAGTGAGTGCAACAACTCTTCGGTTGGGAGCTTTGAAAATAGTGCATCCGGTGCATCCTTCACTATCTTTCCAACCCTCGGGGATATTCCATCTTCGTCCTTTGCATCACCCTGCCAGTTGACTGCGACCTTCTCTATTCCTATAACACTCCTCCCTGGAGAGATTCCAGTGTTTATTATGATTTCATACCCTTTCTTGAGCTCCTGCACATACTGTTTTTCGATGACGGAGTGCTTCACTTCAAAAGCTATTCCTGTGACTTCCCTACCCTTGAAATAGGAACCATGTAGCAAATCGGCAATCTCGCCCGAAGCATTTCTCTTAAACTTTGAGTAAGGCTTGTATCCTGTGACTAGGATAATTGGAACCACCTCAGCTGCTCCAACACGTATTTCCTGCTCTCGTCTATTCTCTCCTTGTAGACGACTTTGCCGCCATCGACGACTTTCTGGTACATGCTCTCCATCTGAGATCCATCGTTCGGGCACTTCTCTTTCTGGTTGACGGAAACTAGGTATGAATGACACTTCCTGCATCTGAACACGTTCTTGCTTCCGGAATACTTGCCCTTCTTTGTCTTGTCTTTGCCCTCTACGTTTACTATGTCCATTGCAAAATCTATCGCTGCTGCGCTCGAGATCGCAGTACCAACTCCAAACCCAGAAGCACCCGCCTGCTTGAGTTGCTCAACGTCTTCTTCCTTTATTCCTCCGGAGACTATTATGCCCACGTCTTTCTTTCCGTTCCTATCAAGTTCCCATCTGACCTCTCTGACTATGTCTGCGAAATTTCCCCTTCTAGATGAAGGTGTATCGAGCCTGACCGCATTCAGTCCCTTAATTGCCTTTGCTGCCCTGAGGGATGTTTCTTTCTCGTCACCGTAGGTATCCACTAGAGCTATCCTGCTAGCCCCCTTTTCAGTGACCTCATCGTACATCTTCCATCCCCTCTCCTCCCCTACGAGAAGCAGGAGGGAGTGAGGCATGGTTCCCTCTGCCCTTTGCCCGATTCTCTCTGCTCCGATGATGCTAGAAACCCTGTCGCAACCTCCGATGTATGAATTCCTGTCTATGAGAGGAGCTAGGGCAGGGTGCATTCTTCTAACTCCGAACGATAGGAGGGGAATGTTGCCGATTCTCTTCTTGAAGTATGATGCCTTTGTAGCTATCCCTGAGGCCTGCGAAAGAGATCCCAGTATCGGAGTCTCCAGCATTCCAAAATCAAGATATTTTCCTACGATCTTCACCGCTGGTATTGGAATGCCGTTGATGTCTCTTGAAGGGAAAACGGTCCCCTCGGGAAGCGAATATACATCTGCTTTCTTCCCATCCAGTAGGCAGGCAAGATCGTCGATGCCTGATAGCGTTATCCATGGCAGATTCCTCGAGGAGCACGTTACTTCCATGACAACCCTGGGATTGAAACCAATCTTCTTCAGGACTTCCCTTGCCCTAAGGAAGTAGACGTCCGTGGTCTTTAGGTTGGATATTTCCTCGAAGGAGGCTATATTTTTCATTTTCCAATGATGTCCGTGAGAGATATTATTTTTGCTCCGTAATTCTTCCGCATGTAATCGAGAGTCCTTCTCTTCTGCCCAGAAGAATACGTATCGGTGCATTCCTCAACGACAATAGGGAGGAAACCTCGAAAGAACGCTGAGGCAACCGAGTGAACGATGCATATGTCCGTCACAACACCGCAGAACACTATCTTTCTCGCACCTCGTTGCTTTAATGTTTCCTCGAGGGTCGTTTCAAAAAATGCGTCGTAAGAGCGTTTCTTTATCACTCTTGCAATTCCTTTGAGAGAGGGGACTGTCTCGGATCCTCCTGTACCCTCCATTGCGTGTTCTCCCCACACTCTCATTTCAGGATCTTCCTTTCCGTGTGAGTCTTGCACGAGAATTGCAAACTTGCCACTCTTCTGGATCAGTTCTTTGGTAGCTCTGACAACTCTTTTGAACTTTGGTCTTCCCAGTCTTCCCGTTACGAATTCGTTTATGAGATCTATCGACACGATGGCGTCGAAATCTACCACCATACGTAGCTTCCCTCTTCGGTATCCTCTATCATGATCCCCTGTGATTTCAGAGAATCTCTGATTCTGTCTGCGGAATCATAGTCACCCTTCTCTCTGAAATCGTTCCTGAGGTTGAGGACGATATCCATCGATTTCTCCGGTAGCGAAGGGAAATGGACTATTCCCATGACCTGTTCAATTTTACTCAGCACGTACTTGATCTCGCATTTTTCTTCGTCTGTCATGGTTCTCTTTGACAGGGAGTCCTTGACGAAACCAACTATCTCCTTCATGGTCTCGGGAGTGTTCATGTCATTTTCCAGAGGAGAAAATATCCTTTCCACAATTTCATCCGCTTTATCGCTCTTCCTTTCTTCTTGTGCATTCACCCTGTGGAGGAGTATGGATATCTTTTCTGCGGTTGTTTGGGCATCTATAACTGATTTCTCATCGAAGTTCACCGCTGCACTGTATCTCATCGAGAGCATCATTATCCTGATTGCTTCCGGCCAGAAGCTTTTCAGGGCGTCCTCAACGGTAACGAAATTCTTGAGGCTCTTGCTCATCTTTATGTCATCAACGTTCAGATGGCCCGTATGAATCCAGTACTTGACCATCGGCCTCTTACTCGATATTGCCTCCATCTGGGCGATCTCCGATTCGTGATGAGGGAAAATGAGGTCTTTCGCTCCCCCATGGATGTCGTAGACAGGACCAAAAGTCGACTCAGTAATTGCGGTATCTTCTATGTGCCATCCCGGTCTTCCTTCACCCCACGGGCTCGGCCATGAAGGCTCCCCCTCCTTTTTCTTCTTCCATAGCACAAAGTCAAGAGGATCTTCCTTCTCTTCGTTCACTTCCACCCTCGCTCCGGTTATGAGTTGGTCCAGATCCTGTTTTGATAACCTTCCGTAGTCCTTGAACTTCCTCGCACGGTAGTACACCCCGTCCGAGATCTCGTATGCATAACCCTTCTTCATCAGTTTCTTTATCTGGACTATGATCTCTTCTGTGTAGTCCGTCGCGAATGCGCTGTAGCTTACGGACTTGTTCTTAAGTCTTTCCATTATATCGAAGAATTCCGCGGAGTAGGTTGAAGTGATTTCCTCCCACGATTTTCCCGTCTCCTGCATCTTGGTGATTATGTGATCTTCAATGTCGGTGATGTTCATCAGATAGAACAGCCTGATCCCCTTGTACCTGAGATATCTCGCCAGAACGTCATAGAAAATGTAAGTCCTCGCATGACCCATGTGAGGCTTGTCCTGTATCGTGGGTCCGCAGACGAACATATTCATTCTCTTTCCCTCCCTCGTTTCCATCTTCTTCAACGAGGCGGAAAGAGTGTCTTTCACTTCCATACTTGGAAAGAGCGACCATCATTAAATTTTTTATCGTAAATATTATGTACTGGGGTGCCAAAAAAGAAATTGGAGTTCGATTCCAAGTCCTCTCTGCTCAGGGACAAGAAGATCATTCTAGGAGTCACCGGCTCCATCTCTGCCGTGGAATCTGTGAAACTCATCCACGAGTTGAGGAGACACGGAGCAGAAGTATTCCCAGTGGTAACTGACTCCGCGAAGAAGATAATTCATCCCTCTTCACTTGAATACGCATCGGAAAACAAAGTGGTCGAAGAGCTCACTGGGGCTATCGAGCACGTGAAACTTGTCGAAGATTGCGATCTTTTCCTCGTTGCACCTGCAACGGCCAACACTATATCGAAGATGGCAAATGGAATAGACGATTCACCGGTTACTTCGGTATTTTCCAACGCACTCGAAAAGATACCAGTGGTTGTGGTCCCTGCGATGCACATCAACATGTACACAAATCCGATCATCGTGAAGAATATCGAGACGCTGAAATCGTACGGTGTTACGTTCATCGACCCCCAGATCGAGGAGTTGAAGGCAAAAATTGCGGACTGCGAGTCCATCACTGCAGAAGTGATAAGGGCACTTCACAACGAGTTGAGTGATAGAAGGATCTGCATCATTGGTGGCTCCAGTTATGAGAACATAGATGATGTGAGGGTCATAACAAACAATTCAACTGGCGAGACTGCCAGAGACATTGCCATGATGGCCTACTATCTAGGAGCGGACGTCGGATTGTTCCTGGGCAACACTCGAGTCAACATTCCTCCTTTCCTGAAATTTGAAAGGTTCACCAACCTTTCATCGCTCGTATCCAAAATGAATTCTATAAAAAGGTACGATACCGTCATAGTTCCAGCTGCCCTCTCCGATTTCACTGCAGACAAGAGAAAGGGGAAAGTCTCGACTGACAAATCATTGTCCTTGACCCTCAAGCCTGCACCCAAGTTCCTCAAGCTACTGAGGGAAAATTACAAGGGGAAGATTGTAGGATTCAAGGCTGAATATGGCATTTCCAGGAAAGAACTGGTCTCTAGGGCGAAGAAGCGGATGGCTGAGTATTCTCTTGACATGATCGTCGCAAACGATCTGAGGGATGTGAAACCAGGTTTCACCAAGGCAATTGCGATTAAGAGAGGAGCGGAGACAGAACTGGAAGGTGAGAAGATTGGGGTCGCAAAAAGAATCCTCGAACTACTCCCATAAGGCATTTTCACCCGGAAGCGCAACGCTTTTCTTCGTTCCGAACGAGGAACAGGACCTGCTAAGAAAGGGGTCGAGAGGCGTTTCGATCTGCGTCGAAACCGGGATCACCACGAAAGTTGAACGTTCGGACGCTATGGACGTGCGATTCAACGGCATACCAATAGACAATTCGATACAGGAAGCGTGCGCCAACATGCTGAAGTTCACTGGGAGGATATTCTCCTCTTCGGAACTCCCTCCCTCAAGCGGATTCGGTCTCAGTGCAGGAGCCGCCCTCACCACCTGTGCTGCCATAATGGGAAATGACACTGCGAGCGGCGAGATATACGAAATAGCTCACACGATAGAACTGCAGAGGGGAACCGGGCTGGGGGATGTGCAGTCCCAGATGGCGGGAGGGTTTCACGTAAGGATCAAGGGAGGAAGCTTCCCTTTCTCGATTACGGAAAAAATAATGGAGGAACCTACCGAACTCATAATTCTGCCATTCAGGAAGAAAACTCCAACGGGAGAGGTCATTAAATCACCCTCCAATCTCGAGGAAATAGTAACGAACGGTAAGAAGGCATTCAAGGCATTCATGAAAAAACCCACCCTGAAGAACGCTTTCACCCTTGGCAGAAAATTCGCTTTCGATTCCAACCTGGTCTCGCCAAAGGCGGAGAAAATACTGGACGACATGACTGCAGAATATGCTTCGGTATCACTCATAGGAGACAGCATAATAGCCCTATACGACCAGGCTTCCCTGGAGGTCCTGAGGAAATACGGCGACCCAGTCAAGACCAAGATTTCTTCTGACGGTTTGATCCTAGGATAGCGGGAAGTAAAGAAAGTCTCCTATCTCACTTATCCGAGTTTCGAAGGTGTCTGCAATTCTACTCTTGAAATCTGGATGGGCTTTCGTCCCCTTGAAAACCATCTTTCCATTCTTGATGAGTAGGACGTTCCCTCCCATCTTGTTGATGGCATTCAGGTCGTGAGAGACTATTATGATACCCTTGTCCCTGAAATTCGATATCACTTCCAGCACCTCTTGGGTCGATCTTATGTCCAGGTGGGCGGTTGGTTCATCCATTAAGATGTAGTTGGAATCCTGAATCAGGGCCCTCGCAATTATTGCCTTCTGTAGCTCTCCCCCCGAAAGCGTATTTATCGTCTTTTCGTGCAGTTCATAAATCCCGACTTCATTCAGCGTGTCGTAGATCCTTTCGTCCTCAATCCACCATTCCCTCGTCAGACTGTAGAGTCCCATTGAAACGAATTCCTTCACCGTGAAGGTGTAAGGGGTCGAGAATATCTGCGGGACGTACGCTATCTCCCTCGCGAGCTCCCTTCTCGTTAGCGCAGTGGTCGGTTTCCCATTCAACCTTATCTCTCCTTCGTGTGCAACTAATCCAAGCAATGCCCTCAGTAGCGTCGTCTTCCCGGAACCGTTGGGACCCATAAGGATGAGGTGTTCTCCGTCTCCTACGTTCAGGTCGAGATTATCCAGAGCAACCTTCTTTCCGTATCTCACCGTCAGTCCCTTGATGTCGATCACATTTTCCTCCTCCTGTAAAGAAGGTAGATCAGAACGGGCGCACCGATGAAGGAGGTAATTATTCCGACGGGTATTTCTCCCTGCGGAGTGCTCCTCGCTATGGTATCACTCACCAGAAGTATGTTTGCTCCAATAAGTGGTGCAACAAACACAAGGAACCTGTGCGATTCTCCCACGATCTTTCTGCCTATGTGAGGAGATACTAGGCCAATGAATCCGATTATTCCGACCACCGAAACTGCAAGGCTTGTTATTAGGCTGGAGACAAGAAGGGTGACCGTTTTCACCCTTCCCGTGCTGACTCCCAGACTCTTCGCCTGTTCGTCTCCCATGAGCATTATGTCCAGTTCCCTCCTGAAGTAGACCATCAGGGGGAATATGACCAGAAGGGCTATGAACAGCCAAAAGTCATCCGTCCACGTTGCCCCATACAGGCCCCCAAGGAGCCAAAACAACACCCCCCTCAAATTGGCCACCTTCAGGTATATTATGTAGGAGGCCACTGCAGAAAAGAGGAAACTGACTGAAACGCCCGCCAGGATGAGCATTTCGGTGTTGACTTCTCCATCAGACCTTGATATGAGGAAAGAGATTCCAACGGCAAGCATGGCAAATACGAATGCAAGTACCGGCACCAGGAAAGGCGACACCAGAAATCCGATCGCTGCTCCAACGGCTGCTCCGCTGGAAACTCCGGTCAGATAAGGATCTCCCAGTGGGTTCTTGAATACTGTCTGCGTGACCAATCCCGATACTCCCAGAATCATTCCTATGATGACCGCGAGCACTATCCTCGGGAGTCGTATGTAAAAGATTATTGTGGAAATAGTCCAGTTGGGACCCTTGTTGAATGCATATAGATAAATGTTCTTCAGAATCTCTTTAACTGGAATGTGAACTGGGCCGATTGACAAAGATACCAGTACATTAACAATGGTAAGAAAAAAAAGAAAAATGATAAAGATAAAGGGGGAAAATCTCATTCAAATGCCTGCGGATAGAGAAACTGGGCAATCATCTGAACCGCATATATCGTCAGTGGTCCAGGTTCATTCACCCAATTTGATTCTGTGACATTGAATATCAGGAGTCTGCCATTCTTGATAGCAGATATGTTGTTCCAGATATGTGATTGATTCCCATTGGTGAAGTAAGTGATGTCCGAAACACCAGTATTGTTGTCCACTATTACTGTCTGAGGGTTGTCTTGCACCACTTGTTCCATACTTATGACAGGGTAAGGTCCGCTTAAGTTCTCGGCAATATTAAGACCTCCAGCCGCTGTTATCTCATCATCGATAAAGCTGTTCGGTCCCGCTGTATAGATGGGACTTGGCCACATCATGTACAGGAGGGATTCTTTCGAATAATTTGCAATTTTCACTTGGACACCATGAATGACCGATTTCATGTGATTCACTTCTGCGTTGGCTCCTGATGAATGACCGGTAACGTTTCCCAACGTTAACATGTCGGAATAAATGTTCGAGATGTTATGCGGTTCAAAGACCAGTACTGAGATGTTAGTGATGTTCTGTAACTGGTCTATAATCTGAGCGGTCTGGATTGTCGTCGCGAGAACGAGGTCCGGGGTCATGTTCACTACTTGCTCGACAGAAGCCACTCCGCTGTCCATGGCCACGTGAGGAAGAGCAGTTGAATTTGCAGGCCACCAGTCAAAGCTTGTGTCTGCAACGAGGAGACCTCCCGCACCGATTGCGTACATCATCTGTGTATCGGAAGGATCCATGGATACCACACGCTTTACGGGCAGAGTTATTGTAACGTTTCTTCCTAAGTCGTCCCTTACCGTGATGGAAGATGGCTGAGACTTTTCCTTATGAAATTCAGCGTAGACAACAGTGACCGACGCCGCAATCACAATCACAGCAACAATAGATGTGATAAGTTTTGTGTTCATCTCATTCAAATAAATTTGATTTATTTAAAGTTTATTTGAACAGTGGGTGTTGATCTTGGAATCAGACGGATCAGAATTGCCTCAGCTTAACTCCCAGCCTCTTGGAAAGATTCTCGAGGTCTTGGGCCACGTAAAAGAACCCCATCCATGCCCACTTCCCCCATCTTTTGACGCCTTCTATCTTCACCTTCTCTATCATCTCTCTGGCATTCCTTGGTTCCTTGCCGAAGAACAGGAGGCCAAATACGTCCACTGACCAAGCATCTATAGGAAATCCCCCATGTGGATTGATTATGTCCGCCGCGTAGTCTCCTACACCTGGCAGTTCCATGAGCTTTCTCTTAGCCTCTGTTGGTGACATTGAAAGTATCTCTTCAGAGGTTGGGAAACCGTCAACGAATACTTGAGCAGACTTTATGATATATTTTGCACGATACCCCAGCTTGCACTCTCTTGCAAACGTCGCTTCGTCCAGAGTGGCGATCCTCTCTGCTGATGGTTCCACTTTTATAACTTTGCCGTCAAATACGACTTCGTCACCATAACGATTTGTGACGCTTTCCATCATAGCCAGACTTCTCTCCAATCTCGCCATTTGTAGACAGATGCTTAGGACAACAGAATTGAACAGATAAGAAGTCTGAGTGTCGTGCATCCCGTAGAGGTCCTTTATTGTATGTTTCAATATTCTATCCTTCCTTGAAATTGAATAGAACTCTCTTAGATCCTGTTCTGCACCGACCATTTTCTTGATATGATTAGAAATCTCAGTACTATCTGAAGGTGAAACGGGTTTCTCAGTGAAAACTGAAACCCGTATTCTCGGTTCGTCGACCGATCCATTAGATACCATCTTGATCCCGGCAAGCGTTCCACTAAGTCTAGTAGCAGTCCAGAATGTTTTATCCTCAAGAATCTCTCCCGCGTTGAAGAGACTCCAGCCCGCGGGTTTCTTGACCGTCAACTGAAAGTTGAATGGAGGAACTGGAAGAATTGTAAATTGAAACACGTTTCGGAACATTCAGTTGCTAAAACATGAATCGTATAATTACGTTATCAATTTTATCAGTCTAGAGAGAAAATTGCGGCAGTTTATAATAAGACACTAAATATTTGAATACCCTGAATATTGAGGCGTAATGCAGTGCAACGTCAAATTTTATGGGATTGTTCAGGGGGTGGGTTTCAGGGAAAGAACGAGAAGAATGGCTAAAGGACTGAATCTCACGGGATGGGTTAAGAATTTGAGGGACGGTTCTGTAGAAGCCATGATTCGCGGCGATCCCGATATGGTCGAAAAACTGATTCAATACTGCATTTCGGAAATTCCGAACGCGCTCGTAACGGACGTGAAGAAAAAATACGTGCAAGAAGATGATTGGGACAATTTTAGAATAATAAAATGAAAAAAAAAAGTCACACCTTAAGTGTG
>JACWAC010000172.1 GCA_014874235.1 Thermoplasmatales archaeon | reverse complement strand
GTTCTATCCCTCCTGCTATTCATCCCTCTGGCCATAATGAGGAAGAAAGGAAAACCACTAAAACTAAAAAGGTCAATTGCTGCTCAGTCTGGAACAATAAGAACAATAGTGATTGTGGCCCCGGTTGCAGCTTCATAGCTTCATTTACAAATGACCGTAGTACTTCCATTGAAGAATTTACGTTGCTAATCTACTCTTAGAAGGCTCTGCCGAGAAGGATGTTGAACGCCTTCCTCATTTTGAAGCGGATGGGTAGATAGACTAGGAATTCTTCCTTGTTTAATCTTCCCAAAGAGTGCATCAAGTTCAGTGCGGCAAGATACACCAGTCCGCCTGTAACTATGAGCAACGGAAGCATGTCAAGGTGATTCCCTATTAACGCCCTCTCCAGTGAAACTACAAAGAACATTATTAGCGAGGATGACCATATCTTGAGGATGGTGACCCAGTCGAAACTCCTTTTCTCCTTCATTATTGCATAGTAATAGAGGACAAGGAATGAGATGACCATGACAGAAGAGTTCGCTATGGCAGCACCCATCATGCCGAACCTGGGGATAAGGATGAATGACAGCAACACGTTGGATGAAAGGGTTAAGGAAGTACTGAGTATGTAGACCCTCGTCTTCCTCACCGCTGATATAACAGAACTCATAATGTTCCCTAATACAAATATAGAGGATACGCCCAAAAGTATAGTAAGAGCGATGTAGCCACTCTCGTATACGGAATTAGCGAGAAGTGAGAGGGCTATGGGAGCAACGGACGCAACGCCAAGTGCGAGGGGTGAATAGATAAGGGTGAGTACAGAGGAGGAGAGGTTGACTCCCTTGTCCAGCATATCCCTCCGGTTAGTTGAAAAGAATTCACTCAGCTTAGGTATAAGTACATTAGCTATTGGCACCGCGAGGAATCCCAGGGACGTGCTCACTATTAGTACAAAACTGTAGATGCCTAGGGTAGATATGTCTAAGAAGTAAGCGACAACGAATCTATCAACATACTGCGATCCATATCCAATCAAGCCGGAAAGGATTATGGGCCACGAGTAGGATAATAAGAGGTTCAATGTAGTCAGTCTGCTTCTCTCTTTTACAACGGGTTTCTTGAGGAAAATTATCGCAGCATACACTATTGCACCAAACAGATAACTCAGAGTCAATCCAACGATGAGATAACTTATGCCTTGGAAGAGGAACAAGAACAACAAACCCACAAGATATGATAACGAACCTGATGAGAGGTAGACTATAGCATCGGTCCTGAATATCTGCAGACCGAGAGCAGACCCATGGAGAACCCCGAACATGATCATTGCGGCAACGAGCAGGGACGAGATTTCGATGAGTATCGTGTAGGATGGACTATGAAAGAAAGTGATTGAGAGCGGTCTGGCCATCAGGAGTGTGAACGCTATTCCTGCCAACGAAAGCAGGAAACTAATAAGGACGAGTCGTCGTATAAGCGAGTGCATCTCTACCCTATCCCCCTTTCCCATGTAGAAGGATATGAAGTGCTGAGCGCTTGTGGAAAGGCTGAAGGAGAACACTATGTTCAGGAGGCTCGTTATAGCGAGCAAGAGAGAAACCACTCCCACCTCCGATGTCTGGAGGAATTTTGCAATGAATATGTAGAATAACCCCCCAAAGACTGTGAACGTCAGGGTACTCAAATACTGATAGGACAATCCTGATACTATGCTCCCCTGTTGGGTTTCAGCCATTCGTCAGTTAATCTTAACGCATTATTAATATTTCATTGAGCTTTGTGCTAGGATTCATCTAAATTTTATACACGTTTTACTGTGATCTAACCAAGTAAAATTCCACAGTTATGCACAGTTCACTAGCCGATCCTAAATAAAGAAAGCATAAAATAATGGAGGAATGATACCGTCCAGCGATGCAGTTTAGCCGAAGCAAGGTTCCGACGACTCTCTTTTTCATATTCATAGGAATTGCATATATATTCGTGGGCATAGTTGCGGCACATCCTTTTGATGATGCGATATACGCCTTTAATTCACAGATGTTTTACTTCTTGCACGGAAACCCATTTATATATCTTCCCCAGGGCCTATTCTATGATGTAATCAATCTGGCTGGTTACTTCCCTGTTGCCTTACTTTCTTCTCTGGTTGCGTCAAACGTTCTATATATCCATTTTGGCGTAAAAATC
>JACWAC010000042.1 GCA_014874235.1 Thermoplasmatales archaeon | reverse complement strand
GAATCCGAGGCTCTTTACCACGGCGATCATCTTGTAGTTCTCAGGCGCAACGTAGGCGATAATCTCCCCCGCGCCAGATCTTACGGACTGCTCTGCCATCAATCCGAGCATCGCGGTACCGAGGCCAAGAGACTGATACCTGTCGTCGACAAGAATTCCCATCTCCGATGTTTCCTTGACCTTCTCATAGAGAGCACCGTGGGCGATAATCTTCTCTTCTCTAATTGCGATAACAGAGATGATTCCCTTTGTGATGAGAAGTTCAAGAACCCTGTCTCTTGGGATGTTCTGCATAAACCGACCCTGAATGGAAGAATCAGACACAGAATAGACAAATTCCTTCAACTTTGACAGATCGGATTCATTGTATTCCCTCACAACAACCAGGGTCCCATCCTTTAGAACTATACTGGAATTTGCTATCACCCTCCCAAATTACCACAGAGTTAAAGAAAGTTGTGAACTTGGTCTCGGGAGGTTGAAAAACAGCCAAAGATGCCTTATTTCAGTATCTGCATCAAATTCGATTGAAATAGTCCGCACTCACTTCTTCGAAAGGGTGAATGGAGTCTTCAAACCGCTTCTGTATCTCCCTTCTCATCGCACTCCTGTCGATCTTCACAAAACCTATCGTGTCAGGGCTAAGGCCGCAGGGATTTATTCTTGAAAATCCGGATATGACCTCTTCAGAAATGTTGACTGCAACGCCATGGAAGGATACTTTCTCCCTTATTGCCAGTCCTATCGATGCCACTTTCTTCCCAGAGATCCATATGCCAGGCTCTTCGCCGACCGTGCCGCTATAACCGAATTTTCCGATGGAAGAGATGACGATGTCCTCGATCAGGTGCACCAGTTTCTTGGCCCCGTCTATCCTGTTTCTCTCCAGGTCGATTATCGGGTAGACCACGAGCTGTCCGGGACCGTGATAGGTCACGTCCCCTCCCCGTTCAGTTTCAATGACCTCTATCCCTTCGTAGTTCTCCGGCTTCTTTCCTCTGCCGACGGTGAATACGGGAGGATGGTCCAGAAACAGGAGGATATCACCAATCTCTCCTCTCTTTACCATCTCCACAAGCTTCCTTTGAAGTGAAAGACAGTATGAGTAATCTACAGTGCCGAGGTCAGCGACTGGACTTATAATGTAACGATTTTCCATAAGTGGCTTCTGCTGCCTCCTTGACTCCCTCCGAAAGCGTGGGGTGAGGATGCACGGTCATACCGACATCTTTAGAAGTTAGCCCCGCCTCCACAGCCAGTGATATTTCGCTCACGAGTTCGGACGCTCGTGGTGCGACGAATGCTCCCCCCTTTACGACGTACTCGTTGTCGACGTAAACTCTGAAGACGCCCTGATTGTAATTCATACCGAGGGCCCTCCCGTTTGTTGCGAGAGGGATGTTGTTGAACTTTTCAGTCTTCGTACCTGTAGTCACTATCTCCGGATCGGAATAGATAACGAATGGCATCGCTCTGTAGTCCACTTCTGCCATCTTTCCGGAGATGTTGTCTGCGGCTATCCCGGCATCATAGAACGCCTTGTGTGCCAACATGGGTTGACCGCTCACGTCTCCAACCGCATAAACTCCGTCAACGCTCGTCCTCTTTCTCTTATCAGTCTTGATGAATTTTCCATCCATCTCCACGTTCAGTCTCTCCAGGCCAAATCCATTAGTGTTCGGTTGGCGTCCAACGGTCATTACAACGAGTTCCGCTTTCAGTTGGCTCCCGTCCGCGAGGTTGACCGTATATTGACCTTCTCTTGTTACCTTCTCCACTTTGGCTCCAACGAAAGTCTTGATTCCCAACGAATTCATTCTTCTGTCAACAAACTTGCTGAGATCGGTATCCGTTCCAGGTAGGATGTTTGGCATCATTTCAACGATGGTTACATCGCTGCCTAGCTTTGCAAAAGCAGTCCCAAGTTCAATTCCTATGTAACCCCCTCCTATGACTATCAGGGACTTGGGAATGTGATCAACATCCAGGATATCCCTGTTGTAGAAAACATCATCAATGCCCTTGATTCTGGAGGGGACAGAACCGGTCGCTATAACAATATTCTTTGCGTTGAATGTTTCGTTGTTGACCTTAATTGAATTTCTGTTTTCTATTACTCCCTTGCCTTTCACGACTTCTCCGCCGTACGAAGTGACGAGTTTTTCCACTCCGGAGGTGAGTTTGTTTATCATGCCCCACTTCCAGTCCTGCCATTTCTTCATATCGATAACAACGGATGAGGTGACCCCGGGCATTTCTTTGAGATAGGATATGGCATCCGCCAGTTCTATCACGGCCTTGCTCGGAATGCATCCGTAATTCAGGCACTCGCCTCCAATCTTGTTCTCTTCCACCATCAGTGCCTTCTTTCCATTCTGGCCTAGCCTTATGGCGGTGGAATATCCTCCCGGACCTCCGCCGAGAATTATGGCATCATATTCCATTTGTCACACCAACAGTGTAGCCGGAGCCTCTAAATATCTTTTGACCCGGGTGATAAACCTCGCAGCCATCGCTCCATCCACAAGCCGATGATCCGCAGACAGCGTGATGTACATGAATTTGCCAGCAGGGCCCTCCATTATCCTGTGTACGCCCATGATTGCCACTTCCGGATAATTGATGATCGGGGTGGAGAATATCCCTCCTATGCTCCCCACGTTCGTTACTGTGAAGGTGGAATCCCTGACCTCGTCCAGTTTCAGCTTGCTTTCCCTTGCCCTCTTTGCGAGGTCCTCAATCTCCGCGGAAAGCTCCGTTAGTGACTTCTTGTCCGCCTGCTTCACTACGGCAACCGTAAGACCTTCCGTAGTGTCAACTGCTATCCCGATGTTGTAGTAGTCCAGTAATTCGAATTTGCCATCTTCTTGAGACCTTGCATTCAGATACGGATACTCCCTGAGAGCAGCTATTGCCGCCTTCACAAAGAATGGAGTGTAACTGAGAGCGACTCCCTGGCTTTTCAGCTTCTCCTTGAATTCTATCAGTTCCTGCATCTTCACTTCTTCAGCGACCGCATAGTGCGGAATGTTGCGTTTTGACTTTGTCATCTTTTCCGATATCAGTCTCCTGAGTCCCTTTAGCTCCATCACTCTATGCTCAGCCGTCGCGGCTCTGGCTGTTGTAGTTTCGGTCTTCTGTGCAACTGCCTCAACCGTTATTTCAGGTTCGGCAACGAACGTTTCAACGTCCTTTGCAGTTATTCTCCCGCCAGGGCCAGTTCCTTTTACTCTTGAAAGATCGATTCCCCTTTCCCTCGCTAGTTTTCTCACGGCAGGAGGTGCGAGCACCGAGGCCTTCTCTCCCACTTCCTCCTTTATTGGCAGTTTTGCTGGTGCTTCAACTGCAACGTGTTCCTGAGCGACGGTCGTGCTGGACGCACCACCGATGTCTAAGAGGGCAGTGCCCACCTTGGCTATTTCCCCTTCCTTGTAATACATCTTAGTTACCTCTCCCTCGAAAGGTGAAGGTATCTGCACCGTGACCTTATCGGTCATGACTTCGACTATGATGTCGTCCTTGTGCACCCTGTCTCCCTGCTTCACGTTCCACTTTACAACTTCCCCCTCCTGCACCCCCTCTCCTATGTCCGGCAACTTGAATGTAGGCATTTTATCTCCTCAATGTGCAAGTACCTTATTAACTGCATTCATTATTCTTTTCTCCCCTGGAAGATACAATTCTTCGTGCGAGTATGGGAAGGGAGTGTCGTATCCAGCGACCCTCACTATGGGCGAACGGAGCGAGTCTATTGCCCTCTCTGCTATTAGCGCCGAGACCTCCGCACCGACACCCAGCGTCTTTGGGGCCTCGTGAACTATCACGACCCTCCCAGTCTTCTCTGCCGTTTCTATTATTGAACCCACATCCATGGGCAGGAGAGTCCTGAGGTCTATCACGTCGGCGTTCACTCCATTTTTCTCTACCGTATTCATCACCGTTGGTACCGTGCTTCCGTAAGTGATGATCGACAGGTCGTCCCCTTCCTTCAACTTGGCTGCTTTTCCGATTTCCACCTCGAACAGTTCGTCTGGAACTTCCGTCTTGATTGCTCTGTACAATCTCTTTGGTTCAAGGAATATCACCGGATCATTGCTCTTGTAAGCGGAGACCAGAAGACCCCTCGCATCGTATGGATTCGAGGGAGTTACCACGGTCAGACCAGGGGTGTGCGCGAAATAGGATTCACCACTTTGCGAGTGGTACAGTCCGCCCTTCACTCCGCCTCCGTATGGAGTTCTGATGATCAAGGGAACGCTGAACCTTCCCCCCGTTCTATACCTCACTTTTGCAACGTTGTTTACTATCTGGTCGAACGCAGGGAAAATATAATCCTGGAACTGTATCTCTGCGATCGGTTTCAATCCGTACATGGCCATTCCGGTGGCCATACCGATGATGCCCAGTTCGTTCAGTGGGGTGTCTATGACCCTCTCTTCACCATACTTGTTCATGAGATTGTCAGTCACTCTGAATACTCCCCCATCTATTCCGATGTCCTCTCCAAGGAGAACGATCCTCTCGTCGCCAGCCATCAGTTGGTCCAGGGACCTATTCAGAGACTGAACCATGTTAATCTGAGGCATCTAAATCCCTCCTCTCTTCCTCCTGTATCCAGGTCGGTTTCTCGTAGACATCATCGAAGATGCTCGATGGTTCTGTCGGAGGAATGTTCATCCTTTCGTCCAGTGCCTTGTCAACTTCTTGTTTAGCTTCTATCTTGGTCGTTTGAATGAAGTTCGAATCGACGACTCCCATCTTCAGCATCAGATTTTCCAGTCT
Source organism: Thermoplasmatales archaeon (assembly GCA_014874235.1). GTDB lineage: Archaea > Thermoplasmatota > Thermoplasmata > Thermoplasmatales. The sequence goes on along the minus strand of JACWAC010000042.1, from coordinate 5,184 downwards.
TCGGATCGGATCCTTATCGCTTCCATCCGTGATCTCATCCACCCTGTACTTCTTCGGATCGTCTGATGTGGAATGGGGACCAATTCTGTACGTTACGGCCTCCACCAAGTAAGGTCCCTTACCACTCCTGACGTAGTCAAACGCCTCCTGGAGACCCGCAAGAGAAGCGATGAGATCATTACCGTCCACTCTCTTCCCGGGAATGCCGTAAGCAGACCCCTTCTTGTAGATGTCCGCTTTTGTTTGTTTGCTAACAGGCATTGAGATCGCAAATCCATTGTTTTCACATATGAACAGAACTCCCAGGTTGTATACCGACGCGAAGTTCAGGGCTGCATGGAAATCAGAAGTGGATGTTGCTCCATCACCGAATGTGACGATGACAATTCCCTTCTTCTTGTTGTATCGCATGGCATATGCGGCTCCCACAGTCAGAGGGATATGAGATCCCACTGGACTCTGCACCGTAGAGAAATTATACTCACTGAAAGAGAAATGGTCTGGCATCTGCCTCCCCTTCTGGAGATCGCTGCTGTTGCCAAGCATCTGATCAAAAATATCACCGACAGGCACTCCTCTCTGCAGATATAAGGCAAGATCTCTGTAATAACTGAAAATGAGATCTTCCTTTTCTGCCATCATCCCTATCGCTATCTGAATCATTTCCTGTCCCTGGGCGGGGACATGAAAACCTATAATCCCCTGTCTCTGTGCGTTGATTATTTTTATGTCAAGGGTACGTGCTCTCACTGCATTTTTATAGGCGATGAGTGCCTGCTCGTTTGACAGATTTCCCACCATCGACATTCTTCAGTGCCTCCTCATAGCCCAGGCTTCTGCCGCCTTGTAGGATGTCCGGACCAAGGGACCGGAAGCAACAAACTGAAAACCCAGCTCGTACCCAATTTCCTTGAAATTTTCGAAGCGACTCAGCCTGCAGTATTCGACCACAGGCAACTGCATCTTTGAAGGTCTCAGATACTGTCCGATGGTGAGTATGCTGACATCTACGCTCTTCAGATCCTTCATCGTCTCTACAACTTCCTCGTCCGTTTCTCCGAGTCCCACCATGATCGAAGACTTGGTGACAAAACCCTTCGACCCTGCATATCTCAACACCTCTAGGGATTGATCGTAACTTGCACGGTGATCTCTCACTGTTGGTGAGAGTCTCCTGACAGTCTCTACATTGTGTGCCAGTACTACCGGTTCCTCCATCAATATCTTGTCGAGGCAATCCTTGTCCCCCCTGAAATCCGGAATCAGGACTTCAACGCTCGCACCTGTTTTCTTCACTTCACTTATCACTTTGGCAAAATGATTTGCCCCCTGGTCCGGAAGATCGTCCCTGTCCACAGACGTTATCACAACATACTTCAGTCCCATCTCCTTCGCTGCAGCTGCAACGTTGGACGGTTCCTGAGGATCGAGTGGTTGCACAAATCCGTGAGTGACAGAACAGAATCTGCATGCCCTGGAGCAGTTCTTTCCTAGCACCATGAAGGTGGCGGTCCCGTCTGTCCAGCATTCACTTCTGTTGGGGCATCTAGCTTCCTCGCAAACGGTATGCAAATTCAGGGACTTGACTTCGTTCTGCGTGTCGAAAAAAGTCTCTTCTGTAGGAAGCTTTACCTTCACGTAATCTGGTTGCATTACTTGAAAGTTGATTAGAGTTTTAAACGTTTTCGGTACGATTAAATTTCACCTATTTAGAGATGTGAATTTCGTTTGTTGGTTGTGTCAGTTGATTCTTCTTTCCTCTCAGTACTGATGGCACGATGGCCAGAAGAAGGGCGATGGTTGAAATCAGGAAGACGGAATGAATAGAATCGATGAAAGGATGAATCAGGATACGACTGGTTCCGCCATTGGAAGTACCGGTGAATATTCCAGCAAGACTGTGTATCGGAACCGCCAGGGACATTACATAGAATGCAATCCCCATGCTGAAAATATTTCCAACATTCACCAGGGTTGAACTCATTCCTGAAGCGATTCCTCTCTCTGGAGGTGGGCAAGAATTCATGATCGATGCCCTGTTTGGAGAAGCAAAGATGCCCATGCCACTTCCGATCAATACAAGGGGAACTATCATGTCATTGAATGTAGTTATCGGACCCAATTTGGTGAGAAGCAAGAATCCGGAGGCAGAAACGATAAGACCAACCGTGGTTATGAGCCTCGCCCCATACTTGTCTGAAATCCAACCACTCACGGGACCGAAAATTGACAGCGAGATAGAGATAGGGACCAAGAAGAGGCCCGCGACGAACGGATTCAATCTCATAGTTGGTCCCTGGAGGTAGAAGACCAGAACAAATGTGACGGCTCCTCTGCCTAGGGCATTCAGGAATATTGCAATGTTGCCTGCAGCAAACAGCCTTATTCTGAATAATTTTAGGTCGAACATGGGATAGTCTATCTTAAATTCATAGAATATGAAGAAAAAGAATATCGCAATTCCACCCGATATCAGAGCCAGTACGGTATCGAGTCCTGAGGTGCCAGTTGCATATAGTGTGATTCCGGTAAGAACAAGTCCGATCCCGCCTGCAAATGAAGCGTTGCCTATGACGTCTATCTTTTGCCCCTTTCTTATTACTGCAAGCTCCTTCAGATTGTGGTGAGCCCACAACGTCGCGACAATTCCAATGGGTATGTTCACGTAGAAGATGGATCTCCAGCCGATGGTGTAGGTGAGCAGTCCACCTAACACAAGACCTGAAACGGCCCCTGCGACGATCGCGACTTGATTTATTCCCAGAGCTTCTCCCCTCTCGTTTTCAGGAAATGCATCGGTTATAATCGCACCGCTGTTCGAGAAAAGGAAAGCAGCGCCAACTCCTTGTACAAGTCTAAAGCCGATCAACTCTGGGCCAATCTGCGACAGACTACAGAGAGCAGATCCAGCAGTGAAAACGGCAAAACCAAAGGTGTATAGACGCACTCTCCCAAACATATCCGAAAGTCTGCCGAAGTTCACGAGAACCGCGGCAGTAACGAGAGTATATCCCATCAGGATCCAGAGGAGATCTAGTAAAGTGGTGTCTGGAAGTTCTCTGGCAATCGTCGGAAGAGAAATGAGTACTATGTTCATGTCGAGAGAAGCCATCAAGGTTCCAAGTGTAGTATTTGAGAGAACCGTCCACTTGTACTCCACTACGCGCAAGTGCGTTTCGAGATTAAAGGATTGTTTACTTCTTGTGAACAGACCTAAGGAAACTTAAACCATTCAACCACAAGTAAATATAAATAGACCCTCTAACATTGCATTTGTTGGTTAAAGATGTCGACAGTTGAGGTAAGTGCTGATGAACTGTCGCTTGAAACAAAAGGAACTACGGGCCAGAAGGTTGCGGTCGCTGTTTTGTTGCTCATACCGATGCTGGTTTTCGCAATCACACCGATATACAACTTCAAGGGACCTGAACTCTTCGGAATAACCTTCTTCTATTGGTTCCTAACATTTTGGCTTTTTGTTTCTGCGGCGTTCTTTGTTGGTGCAGCTCTATTGCTTAATAAAATGGAGAGGGGAAGATGAATAACATAGAAGTGTTGGCTGTTTTTATCAGCCTGTTTGTTCTCTTTGTGGCTCTGGGATTCTGGGCCTCACGTTGGAGAAAAGGAGACATGAGCGACGTTGGAGACTGGGCTCTCGCCGGTCGGAAAATAGGTAGCTACCTGGCGTGGTTTCTGGTTGGAGCAGATCTCTATACCGCCTATACGTTCATAGCTATTCCAGAGTCCCTTTATATAAAGGGAGCGGTGTACTTCTTTGCAGTGCCTTACGTTGGTATAACGTTCGGTGTTGCAATGATAACGATGCCGAGACTCTGGAAGATGTCAAGAAAGTACGGTTATGTTACGGCAGTGGATATGGTCAGGGACAGGTTCAACAGCAAGTCTCTTGCGGTTATAATCGCACTGACAGGTATAGTAGCCGAACTACCTTACATCGCTCTCCAGATTTACGGAATGCAAGCGGTACTGAAGGTGATGATCGGTCAGCTTGTTATGAGCAATTCAACAATAATCACTGAGATAGCTCTGATAATTGCGTTCATAATTCTCGCTGCTTTCACTTTCACGAGCGGTTTGAGAGGAGCAGTCGTGACCGCGGTCATGAAGGATGTCATAATCTTCGTGACTGTTATAGTAGCAATAGTAGCGATTCCCATGCTCACAGGCGGATTTGGTCACGCATTTACTGCAATGGCATCAGCCACTAAACCTCCGGCCACGGGAACATACCAGCTTTCTGGCCTCTTCCTGAACGGTTTCATAAGTCTGACGATAGGAAGTGCCCTCGCTTTGTACCTCTATCCCCACGCCGTCAACGGAGTCCTAAGCACCAGCAGCACCAAGAAGTTAAGAATGAGCACAGCCCTACTTCCTATATATGGAGTAGGACTTGCACTGCTTGCGCTCTTTGGAGTCTTGGCATATGGTGCTACCAAGGCCCTCCCCTTGATCCACACATATGGTGCAGTTACAACCGTGCCCTCTCTAATATATGCATATTTCCCGCCATGGTTCGTCGGTTTTGCATTCTTAGGAATCTTCATAGGTGGATTGGTCCCCGCTTCCATCATGGCAATTGCCCAGGCTAATCTCCTCACCAGAAATGTGATTAAACCGTACATGAAGAGCATGAATCCAAAGCTCGAGACGAGACTGTCTAAGTATTTCTCAATAATGTTCAAATTTATCGCACTGACATTCATTTTCGCAATAAATGCAACATATTCACTTCAGCTCCAACTGGTCGGAGGAATCATAATCTTACAGACACTTCCATCTATATTTCTGGCTCTTTACTCGACCAAGTTGAACAAGTGGGCAGTAGGTGTTGGATGGGCATTTGGACAGATAGTAGGACTAGGGCTGCTTATAGACGCCAACTTCGTAGTTGCTCACGGCACAAGCATTACAACGACTTTCTTCAAATTCAGCACTCCTCTTGGATTCTTCTACGCAGGCATGGTGGGTATACTAGTCAATCTGCTGGTGGTCGCAGTTGGATCGCTCATAGCTGGAGCCGCTAGACCAAAGGCGGTTGCTTCACCGGGAGCTGGTGGAAGGAAGTAATTACACCTTTTTTTTTCATTTTTTTCTTTGTTTTTGAAAAAAGATTTTCTTCATTTTCTCTCAAAGAAATAACTTCATTTTCATAGATTCGAACAA